>NZ_JBVHWM010000009.1:0-167502 GCF_055564375.1 Streptomyces sp. NPDC029138 | reverse complement strand
CCATCGGGAGCCTCCCCCCGCGCGAGGACCGCTGGGAAACATGGTGGGGTCCTGTGCGCGGAACGTTCCGCGAGCACCGGCCGCCGTCGCCGTACTGCTTCCTGCTGTCCGGCGCTGCCGGTCAGCCCCAGCCGCGCGCGTCCTGCTTGAGCGCGGTGTCCACCGTCAGCGCCGTGGCCACCACGAGGCTCAGCAGCGGTTCGGGCAGCTGGTAGTGGATCTGGAGGACGTAGTTGTCCGCCGTCGTGAACAGCGTCTTGGCGAGGCCTTCCCAGGTCTTGGTGATCCGGGCGACCTCGTTGTCGGCGTGGTCGACGATCGCGAAGTTCCAGGCGCGCCAGTTCTCCGCCTTGATCGCGCCGACCTGCTGGCCGTTCGCCATCATCGCGAAGTTGATCTTCCCGATCATGTTCTTCTGGACGATCTCGCCGACCGGCGAACCGTCCGGGCGGGTCACGATCACCCGCGACTTGAAGATCTTCGCGGGCCGGGTCAGCAGCAGCTGCGGCTGGCCGTAGGCGTCGCGGATCTCCAGCTTGTGGGTCAGGAACTGGTCGAGGCTGGAGACGAAGCGCAGGATCTTGCGCAGCATGCCCTGCCCGACCTGGGTGACCGAGCCGATCTCCCGGCCGCTCTGATCCATGACCTTGTACTCGTTGGTCAGCTCGATCAGCTTGGCCTTCTGGTTCACGACCAGGACAGGCTCGGTGAACAGCGTGCCGCCGCCGGGGCCGCCGGCCGCGACACCGGCCTGCTGCTGCACCTGACGCTGCACCTTGGCGTCACCCGTCTGCTGCTGCGGGAAAGCGGCCTGCTGGGCGGGGGCCTGCTGCGGCGGAACCTGCCCGGCGCCCTGCTGGGCCGGGTTGGTGTGCTCGGTCCACTGCGTGCCGTCCCAGTAGCGGAGCGTCTGCGCCGCTCCGTGCGGATCCGGGTACCAGCCTGCAGGAGTGTTCGATTGCGTGGTCACCGGGGCACACTACCCTGATGTGACCGGTACCTGACCAGTCCGCACGGAGCGGTGTTCATCGCCCGTTCACCCCGTGACGATCGCCGGGTCGCTGACGCCGGGCCGCCCGTTCTCCACATGCCCGGCGAAGCCGCGCAGGAAGGCCGGGTCGGCCTCGGAGGTCACGGTCAGGTCGTACCAGCGCTTGCTCGCCGCGAGCGCCACGGTGTGCCGCACGGTCGCGCCGGACCGGACCGTCACCGTCACCGGGTTGCCGCCGTAGCCGTTGACCAGCTTCAGCTTCGCCGTGCCGGAGCCCTTGTTGGTGAAGGTGAGCTGGACGTCGTCGCCCTTGTGCCGGGCGGTGACCTCGGGGCCGGCGACCTTGTTGCGGCCCTTGAAGACGCGCAGGAAGCCGTTGGGGCCGTGCACGGTGAGGTCGTAAGCGCCGCCGGAGTACGCCGAGTTCCAGATGTCCGACAGCGTCTTGCCGGCCTCCGTGGTGTAGGTCCAGGGGCCGTCGGTACGGCTGTCGGACGTGACGAGGAAGGCCGCGCCCGCGTGCGCCCCCGAGGCGAAGGTGAGCGTGAACTTGCCGGCCGCGGTGTCCGCCGCGCCGTCCACCACGGGGGCGTACTTCAGCGGGCGGGCGGGCCGGCTGCCCCGCTCCTGCTTGGGGAGGGAACCGGTGGCGGGCGGCTTGGGCACGTAGTCGGGGTGACGGTCGTGGTCCTTGGGCTGGTAGCCGGCCGTGGAGGGCAGCGCGACCGGTGCGGTGTCCTTGCGCGAGAAGTCGAAGGCGCTGGTCAGGTCGCCGCATATGGCGCGCCGCCAGGGCGAGATGTTCGGCTCCTGGACACCGAACCGACGCTCGATGAACCGGATGATCGAGGTGTGGTCGAGGGTCTCGGAGCAGACGTATCCGCCCTTGCTCCAGGGGGAGACCACCAGCATCGGCACCCGCTGGCCGAGCCCGTAGGGGCCTGCGACATGGCCGGCGTCGCCCTTGAACAGGTCCGGCGCGGGGTCGACCGTCGACTTGCCCTGGGCGGCGGAGGCCGGCGGGTAGGGCGGGATGACGTGGTCGAAGAAGCCGTCGTTCTCGTCGTACGTGATGAACAGCGCCGTCCTGCCCCACACGTCGGGGTCGGAGGTGAGCGCGTCCAGGACCTGGGAGACGTACCAGGCACCGTAGTTGGCGGGCCAGTTGGGGTGCTCGGTGAAGGCCTCGGGGGCGACGATCCAGGAGACCTGGGGCAGCTTGCCGGCCTGGACGTCCGCCTTCATCTGGTCGAAGAAGCCCTCGCCCTTGCGGGCGTCGGTGCCGGTGCGGGCCTTGTCGTACAGCGGGTCGCCGGGCTTCGCGTCGCGGTACTGGTTGAAGTACAGCAGCGAGTTGTCGCCGTAGTTGCCGCGGTAGGCGTCGTCGATCCAGCCCCAGCCGCCGTTCGCGTCGAGGCCGTCGCCGACGTCCTGGTAGATCTTCCAGGAGACCCCGGCCCGCTCCAGGCGCTCGGGGTACGTCGTCCAGCCGTAGCCCGCCTCGTCGTTGCCGAGGACCGGGCCGCCGCCCTTGCCGTCGTTGCCGGTGTAGCCCGTCCACATGTAGTAGCGGTTCGGGTCCGTGGAGCCGATGAACGAGCAGTGGTAGGCGTCGCAGATGGTGAAGCTGTCCGCGAGCGCGTAGTGGAAGGGGATGTCGTCGCGCTTGAGGTACGCCATCGTCGTGGCGGACTTGGCGGGCACCCACTTGTCGTACTTACCGCCCGCGAAGGCGGTGTGTCCGTCGTTCCAGCCGTGCGGGAGGTCCTGGATGAAGGCCAGGCCCAGGTCGTCGGCGTCCGGGTGGAAGGGCAGGACGTCCTTCGTGCCGTCGGACTGCTTCCAGACGGACCTGCCGTTCTGGGTGACCGAACGGGGGTCGCCGAAGCCGCGGACTCCTCGGAGCGAACCGAAGTAGTGATCGAAGGAACGGTTCTCCTGCATGAGGACGACGATGTGCTCGACATCGTCCACCGAACCGGTGCGGTGGTGGGCGGGCAGGGCGGCCGCGCGCTGGATGCTGCTGGACAGCGCCGTGAACGCCGTGGTGGCGCCGGCGATCTGGAGGAAGCGCCGCCGGTTGACTTCGGGCATGGGTGAGGGTCCTCTCATCCTGACGTACGCGATGCCGCCAGATGACGGAATCCGCGCGGAGCGAGTGTTCCAAGAGCAGCAAACGTCAGGGAAGGGTGGGGTGGCGTCCACGTGAAACCCGGCGGACGGTGCGGGGCACGGCGGTGAGCCCCTGGCCCCGCACGCGGGGCCAGGGGCCGGCGGGCAGGGCGGGTCAGGAGGTCTGGTACGCCTCCACCTCGCTGAACTGGCCGGCCGGCCAGCCCGTGTTGCCGGTGACGGTCAGCCGGAGGTAGCGCAGGTTCGTGCCGCTCGGCAGGGTCACGGTCGCGGTGTTGCCGGTGGCCGGGTCGAAGCGGTAGCCCTGCGCGCCCAGCACGGTCGAGTAGCCGGAGCCGTCGGTGCTGCCGAGCACCGTGACGGTCTGGGTGCGGGCGCCCCAGGCCGAGGACGGCGGCAGCTTCAGCACCAGGCGGCGCACGGCGTAGGACGAGCCGAGGTCGACCGTGAGGGACTGCGGGAAGGCGTTGTTGGCGGACTCCCAGTAGGAGTTCGCGTCGCCGTCGACCGCCTTGCCGGGGGTGTAGACGTCCTGGGAGCCGGTCGCGGTGGCCGGGCGGCCCTTGGCGAGGTTGCGGTTCGGGTCGGGCTCCGGGTTGCCCTGTCCGGGCTGCGGCCAGGTGGAGCAGTCCGACCAGGTGCTGGACCAGCCGGAGTTGCCGCCGCCGTCGGTCAGGGCGAAGGAGCCGGAGTTCGCCGGGTAGGGGCAGTTGTAGACGCCGGCCGCGCCGACCTGGGTGGCGGTGACGTTCCTGAAGGTGGCCGCGCCCTGCGCCTCGGCCTGGACCACGACCGTACCGGTGTTCTTCACGGTCGCGCCGGTGACGTTGACGTTCCGCACCGGGTAGCCCTGCCCGCCGCCGGAGACGAACTCGAAGGCGCTGTACGGGCTGTCGGTGATCGTCGTGTTGGTGATGTTGACGGTCGCGTTGATGGCGCTGTCGTAGGAGTCGACGCGCAACGCGCCCATCGGGTGGTTCCAGTTGGGGTTCATCGCGCCGGTGCGCACCAGCGTGTTGCCGTCGACCGTGATGGTGCCGGCGAGGGGGTGGAACGGGTCGAGGAACTTCTGGTTGGAGATGGCGATACCGCTGCCGAGGGCGTTGGTGTCGGAGATCAGGTTGTTGCGTACGGCGATGTCGGTGCCGCCGTAGACGGCGATGCCGTTGGCGAGGTTGGGCTGCGAGATCGTGTTGTTCTCGAAGCTGGAGTCGGTGTCCGGGGAGTACAGCGACCACATGGCGAGGGAGTCGTCGCCCTGGTTGCGCAGGAAGTTGTTGCGGACGCGGACACCCTTCGCGGTGCCGTTGAGGTTGAGGCCGTCGGCGGTGGTGTCGAGGATGCGGTTGTTCTCCACCACCAGGTTGTCGTTGTTGCCCGTGAGCCACAGGCCCACCTTCAGGTGCTGGATCCACATGCCGGAGACCGAACTGCCCGGTCCCAGTGAGCCGTTGACGAAGTTGTCCGGGTTGGAGTCGACGCGTTCGGTGACCTCGCCGATGACCGCGAAGTCCTTGATGTGCACGTTGCCCGCCGAGCTGGACTGGTCGATGAAGCGGGAGGTGTGCACGACCGAGTACCAGCTGCCGGCGCCTTGCAGGGTCACGTTCTGTACGCCGCTGAGCGAGGACGTGATGCGGTAGTCACCCGGCGGTATCCACACCGTGCCGCCCTGGGCGGCGGCGATGGCGTCCCGGAAGGCCTGGGTGGAGTCGCCGTTGCCGCTGGGGTCGGCGCCCCTGGAGACGACGGACACCGAACCGGCGGGCTGGCCTGCGGCGGGGGCGACCTGTTCGAAGTCGGCGACGTCGACGGTGACCTGGACGCCGGCCGCCTCCACGGCGACCTTGTCGCCGGCCTGGACGGTCTGCCCGAGCAGCAGCCGGGTGTTGTCGAAGAAGTGGTGCGTCTTGGCGCCGGGGATCCAGCCGGTGTCGATGTACGAGTACTTGGAGGTCACCGGGAGGGTCTTGGCCAGCTTGGTGCCGTTGACGTACACGTTCAGGGCTCCGGACTGGCCGTCCGGCACGCTGTAGGCGATGTTCACCGCGTTGGACGCGCGCGGCACGGTGAACTCCACCCGCTGCCCGGCGGACAGCCGGACGGCCTGCCGGCCGGAGGCCTCCGAGGCCAGGCTGCCCTGCGTGTAGTCCGGGCCGATCTTCGTGCCGTTGCCGGTCGCCGACTCGGCCTCCACGGAGGTGAAGGGGAGCGTGGCGCCCGCGGCCGCGTGGGCGGCCGGGGCGACGGTGACGAGCATGCCGGCGGCGAGGGCGACGACCGCCCCGATGGCCGGCATGCGCCGAAGGTGTCTGGCGGTGCTGCTGTGCATGTGCTGATCCCTTCGTGGTGGGGGTGCGGGGGATAGCAAGGTGCGTACGAGCGCGGCTCAGGCGCGCAGCCAGGCCGCCGTGTCCCGCGGCAGCCGGCCCGCGTCGTCCAGCGGGCCGCTGCTGAGCAGGAGCCGGGAGTGCGCGGGGAGGTCGGCGGGCGTGGCCGCGAGGTTGACCACGCACAGCGCCGCGTCCGCGCGGGAGAAGGCGAGCACGCCGTCGGGGGCGGGCAGCCAGGTCAGGGGGCCGTCGCCGAACGCCGGGCGCAGGGCGATGGCCTCACGGTAGAGGGTGAGCAGGGAGTGGGGGTCCCGCTGCTGCCGGTCGACCGCGTACGAGGACCAGTCGGCCGGCTGCGGCAGCCAGGGCTCCTCGCGGGAGCCGAAGCCCGCGTGCGGCAGACCGGCGGCCCACGGCAGCGGCACCCGGCAGCCGTCGCGGCCGGGGTCGACGCCCCCCGAGCGGAAGTACATCGGGTCCTGGATGCGGTCGGCCGGGATCTCGGCCTCCGGCAGGCCCAGTTCCTCGCCCTGGTAGAGGTACACCGACCCGGGCAGCGCGAGCGACAGCAGGGCGGCGGCCCGGGCCCGCCGGGTGCCGAGCGCCAGGTCGGTCGGGGTGCCGAAGGCCTTGGTGGCGAAGTCGAAGGCGGTGTCCTCGCGGCCGTACCGGGTGACCGTGCGGGTGACGTCGTGGTTGCACAGCACCCAGGTGGCCGGGGCGCCGACGGGGGCGTGCTCGGCGAGGGTGGTGTCGATGGAGGCGCGCAGCCGGCCGGCGTCCCAGGGGCAGGACAGGAAGGAGAAGTTGAAGGCGGTGTGGAGTTCGTCGGGGCGCAGATAGCGGGCGAAGCGTTCGGGGTCGGGAAGCCAGACCTCGCCGACGAACACACCGCCGTACTCGTCGGCCACCCGTCGCCAGGAGCGGTAGATGTCGTGGAGTTCGTCGCGGTCGACGAACGGGTGCGGCCGCGGGTGCGTGGCGAGGTCGGGGAGGTCCGGGTCCTTGACGAGGAGGGCCGCCGAGTCGATGCGGACGCCGGCGACGCCGCGCTCGAACCAGAAGCGCAGGATGTCCTCGTGCTCCTGGCGGACCGCCGGGTGCGCCCAGTTGAGGTCGGGCTGTTCGGGGGTGAACAGGTGCAGGTACCAGTCGCCGTCGGGCAGCCGGGTCCACACCGGTTCGGTGGAGCCGACGAACTGGGACGGCCAGTCGTTCGGCGGGAGTTCGCCGTGCGCGCCGCGGCCGGGCCGGAAGTGGAACAGTTCGCGCTCGGGGCTGCCCGGTCCGGCGGCGAGCGCGGCCCGGAACCAGGGGTGCTGGTCGGAGACGTGGTTGGGCACGATGTCGACGATGGTCCGGATGCCCAGCTCACGGGCCTCGGCGATCAGTTTCTCGGCCTCGGCGAGGGTGCCGAAGGCCGGGTCGATGGCCCGGTAGTCGGCGACGTCGTAGCCGCCGTCCTTCAGCGGAGACACGTACCACGGCGTGAACCACAGGGCGTCCACGCCGAGTTCGGCGAGGTACGGCAGCCGGGCGCGGACGCCCGCGAGGTCGCCGGTGCCGTCGCCGTCGCCGTCCGCGAAGCTGCGGACGTACACCTGGTAGATGACGGCCGAGCGCCACCAGTCAGGGTCTTTCCGGGCATGGCTGGGCTGTCCCACTGAGCTTGCCTTTCTGTAGACGGGGCGGCGGCGTCAGCCCTTGGTGCTGCCCGCGCTGATCCCGGCGATGATGTGCCGCTGGAAGACGAGGAACAGCGCCACCATCGGAATGCTGGCGATCACCATCGCGGCGATGAGCACGGTGAGCTGGATGTTCTGCGACAGCTGGACCAGGGCGACGCTGATCGGCTGCTTGCCGGTGTCGGAGAAGACCATCAGCGGCCACAGGAAGTCCTGCCAGACGGCGACCAGCGCGAAGATCGACACCACGCCGAGCACCGGCCGGGACATGGGCAGGACGACGGACCACAGGATGCGGAGCCTGCCGGCGCCGTCGATCTCGGCGGCCTCCAGGACATCGCGCGGGAGCTGATCGAAGAACCGTTTGAGCAGGTAGAGGTTGAAGGCGTTGGCGACGGCCGGCAGCCAGATGGCGAGGGGGTCGTTGAGCAGGCTGGTGTGGATCAGCGGCAGGTCGGCGACGGTCAGGTACTTGGGGACGACCAGCGCCTGCGCCGGGACCATGAGGGTGGCGAGGATGCCGCCGAGGACCACCTTGCCGAAGGCGGGCCTCAGCTTGGACAGGGAGTAGGCGGCGGCCGTGCAGAACACGAGCTGGAAGGCCCAGGCACCGGCCGCCTGGACGAGCGTGTTGCCCAGGTGCCGCGGGAGTTCCATGAGGTCCCAGGCGTCGGTGTAGCCGCCGAGGTGCCAGTGCTCGGGAAGGAGCGTCGGCGGGGTCCGGGCCACCTCGTCTGGGGACTTCAGGGCGCCGGTCACCATCCAGTACACGGGGAAGAGGAAGGCGAGCGCGAAGAGGACGACGACGGCCGTGAACACCGTCCAGTAGAGGGCCTTTCCGCGCGGGCGGGCGAGGGTGGCCGGGGAGATCAGGGTGCGGGTGCCGGTGGTCATGCGTCCCCCTCGGAGCGGGTGAGCCGCAGATAGACCGCGGAGAAGGCGCCGAGCAGCAGCAGGAGCATCACACTGAGGGCGCAGGCGCCGCCGAAGTCGTTGTAGAGGAAGGCGTATTTGTAGATGAGGTAGAGGACGGTGACGGTGGCGTTCTCGGGGCCGCCGCCGGTGATGACGAACGGCTCGGTGAAGACCTGCATGGTGGCGATGATCTGAAGGAGCATCAGCATCAGGATCACGAACCGGGTCTGCGGGATCGTGACGTGCCGGACGCGCTGGAGGAGGTTCGCGCCGTCCAGTTCGGCCGCCTCGTACAGCTCGCCGGGGATGGACTGGAGGGCGGCCAGGTAGATGAGGACGGTCCCGCCCATGTTGGCCCAGGTGGCCACGATCACCAGGGAGACGAGCGCGGTGTCGGTGCCGTTGGACCAGTTCGACGTGGGCAGGTGCAGGAAGCGCAGCGCCTCGTTGGCGAGGCCGGCTCCGGGGTCGTAGAACCATTTCCACAGCAGGGCGCTGACCACCGGCGGGATCATCACCGGCAGGTAGACCACGACCCGGAAGAAGGCCTTGGCGTGCCGCAGCTCGTTGAGCACGAGGGCGAGGACGAAGGGGATCGCGAAGCCGATCAGGAGGGCCAGCAGGGTGAAGGTGAGGGTGTTGCGCCAGGCGGCCGTGAACTCGGGGTCGTGCAGGACCCGGCTGAAGTTGGCGGTGCCGACCCACTCGGGCGGGGAGCCCGGGGTGTACTTCTGGAAGGCGATGACGACCGCGCGGATCGCCGGGTACCAGGAGAACAGGGCGAAGCAGAGCAGGCCGCCGAGGAGGAAGCCGTAGGCGCGGACCTGGTCGGTCAGGCGGCGCCGCCTGCGGTCCCCTGCCGGGGGCGGCGCCGGGACCGGGTGGACGGCGGCCCTCGCCTCGGGCCGCCGCTCGGCCGTTTTCGTCATGGCGGTCAGCTCCGGGCCAGAATGCTGTCGATCTTGCCGGACGCCTCCTTGAGGAGCTGGTCGATGTCGGCGTCCTTCTTGGTCAGGACGGCGGAGACGATGCCGTCGAGGACGGAGTAGATCTGCTGGGCGTGCGGCGGCTCGATCTTCATCCGGAGCTTCTGGTTGCCGTCGAGGAACGCCTGGTAGTTCTCCACCGGGACGTTGGCGTTGGCCTTCTTCACCCGCTGGTCGGTGGCGTCGGCGGCGCCGGTGAACAGGCGCGGCTCGGGCAGCCCGACGGGGGCGTCGTGCTTCTTGGCGCGCGCGTAGTCGCCGAGGAAGCCCTTGCCGGGGGTGAGGAACATGTGGTCGAGCCACTTCAGGCCGGCCCGGATCTGGGCGGGTGTGGCCTTCTTGTTGAACATGTAGCCGTCGCCGCCGATGAGGGTGCCCTTGCCGCCCGGCATGGGGGCCAGGGCGAGGTCCTTGTAGTTGCCGCCCTTCTCCTTGACCAGGATCGGGATGTTGTCGGGGGCGGCGAGATACATGCCCAGCTTGCCCGAACCCATCATCTGCTGCGCGTCGTTGATCACGAGGAGCTGCTTGCTGCCCATCGAGTCGTCGGTCCACCGCATGTCGTGCAGGTTCCGCAGCACGGCGCGGCCCGCGGGGGTGTCGATGGTGGCCTTCTTGCCGTCCGCGCTGACGACGTCGCCTCCTTGCGAGTACAGCTCGGCGGTGAAGTGCCAGCCGCCCTGGTTCTGCGCGCTGTAGTCGGCGTAACCGACCGTGCCGTCGCCGAGGGCGGCGATCCTCTTCGCGGCGGCGCGGACCTCGTCCCAGGTCGCCGGGGGCTTGTCGGGATCGAGTCCGGCCTTCCGGAAGAGGGCGCGGTTGTAGATCAGCCCCATGGAGTATCCGGTGCGCGGGACGCCGTAGACCTTCCCGTCGACGGTGTAGATGTCCCGCAGCTGCTTCTGGATGCTGTCGTAGTTCTTCAGTTCTTTCAGGTACGGCGTGAGGTCGGCGGCCTGGCGGACGTCGACGACGTGCCGCGCGTCCGTGAAGTACGTGTAGAACACGTCCTCCATCTGGCCGCCGGCGAGCTTGGCGTCGAAGGTCTTCGGGTCCTGGCAGGGGAAGGCGTCGTGCGCGACGACGTCGACGTCCGGGTTGGCCTCCTCGAAGGCCGCGATGTCCGCCTCGAAGAAGGAGCGGTCGAGCTTGGCGCTCCTGGGCGGCTCGCAGTTGACGGTGATACGGGTCTTGCCGCTCGCCGAACCGTCGTCACCGGACCCGCAGGCGGTGGCGGCGAGGACGAGGGAGGAACAGACGCCGATCGCGAGGACGGTACGGCGGAACCCGGTGTGTCTCATCGGTGGACCCCTCATGGCACTCATGGCAGGAGCGGTGGGCGCCGCACACTCAAGCACCGTCGACATCGGACCGCAAGATGTCGCGCAGAATCTGCAATTGTTTGACAGCAGGCTGGATCTTCCGGAGTTCAGTCGCGCGGGGCTTGCGCGGTGGAGCCGCGCACCACCAGTTCCGGTTCGAACAGCAGCTCCTCGGCGGGTACGGCAGTGCCCCCGATCTGCGCGTTCAGCAGCTCCACGGCCGCGCGTCCCATGGCCTCGATGGGCTGGCGGACGGTGGTGAGCGGGGGTTCGGTGCAGTTCATGAACGCCGAGTCGTCGTACCCCACGACGGAGATCCGGCCCGGGACGTCGTACCCCTTGCGGCGCGCCGCCCGGACGGCGCCGAGCGCCAGCGGGTCGGAGGCGCAGATGATGCCGGTGACGCCCCGGTCGATCAGCCGGGAGGCGGCGGCGTGACCGCCCTCGATGGAGAAGATGGCCCGCGCGACGAACTCCTCCGGCAGATCGCCGGCGATCGCCCGGGCGGCGGCCAGTTTGCGTGCCGACGGCACGTGGTCGCCGGGGCCGAGCACCAGGCCGATGCGCTCGTGACCGAGGGAGGCCAGGTGCCGCCAGGCCTGCTCGACGGCGACGGCGTCGTCGCAGGACACGCCCGGGAAGCCGAGGTGTTCGATGGCCGCGTTGACCAGCACGACCGGGATGTTGCGCTCGGCGAGCAGCCGGTAGTGGTCGTGCGGCGCGTCCGCCTGGGCGTACAGGCCGCCGGCGAAGACGACGCCGGAGACCTGCTGCTGGAGCAGCAGCTCGACGTAGTCCGCCTCCGACACGCCGCCCTTGGTCTGCGTGCACAGCACCGGGGTCAGCCCCAGCTGGGCGAGCGCGCCACCGATGACCTCGGCGAACGCCGGGAAGATGGGATTTTGCAGCTCGGGCAGGACCAGACCGACGAGCCGGGCGCGTTCACCGCGCAGCTGGGTGGGGCGCTCGTAGCCGAGGACGTCGAGAGCCGTCAGCACCGACTGCCGGGTGGCTTCGGAGACTCCGGGCTTGCCGTTGAGCACCCGGCTGACCGTGGCCTCGCTGACCCCGACCTTCTTCGCCACTTCCGCAAGTCGTCGCGTCATGGACGCAAGCGTAGCGCAATTTACGCAAGCGGCTTTCGTAAATCACGCACGCACGTCACCTGCCAAGGAGGAGACGGACGCGCCGCTCGGCCCGTGGAGGGAGCGCGTGGAGGGAGCGCGTGGAGGGAGTCGGTGTGCAGGCCCGGCGCCGTCGGCGACCTGAACGCCGGCGGTGCCGGGTCAGTTCTCCGCGGACGGTACGACGGTCAGGTGCGAGGCCGTGCCCCGCGGGCGGCGCGGCCGGCGCACCGGCACGGCGGGCCGGCGGGGGTCGCGCAGGACCATCGTCAGACGCCGGTAGCCCAGCTCCCGCAGCGGCTGGGGCGTCTCCTCGACGATGCGGCACTCGGTGCGCCCGCGGCGCGGGTCCGGATGGTGCAGGAGGCGTACGGCGCCGTCGAGGCGGGTGGCGGCCTCGCCGACGGCCCGTATCCAGTGCGGCAGGCCCTGCCGGTAGGCGGCCTCCATGATCGGGTCCTGGGCGATCTCGCGGCGGACCGCCTGGAGTTCGTGGTCGTGTCCGTGGGTCTCCAGGGCGGTCCGGAGCTGGGCCAGCATCGGCAGACACCAGCCGGGCTCGTGCTCGCCGAGGACCTCGCCGGCGTCGGGGTGGAAGAGCACGAACCGGAGGAAGTTCTCCCCCGGCATGGCCGTCGGATGGGGGCGGACACCGCCGAAAAGTGTCTCGAACGCGCTGTTGGTCATGACCACGTTCCAGTGGCGGTCGACGACCAGGGACGGGCAGGACAGGTACTCCAGCAGCGCTCCGTAGTCCTGGAGGTACGCCTGGGTCTCGCAGGTGTCGGGGACGGGCCGCGGTGCCGGCCGCTGCCCTCCTGCCTGATGTGCCATCGGGAGGTCACCCCTCTTGCCTCTGCGGCCTTTCTCGCGGCCATGCGATCCTGCTGCCCAGGCAAGAGCCATGTCAACTATCGTGGCATTTCATGCCGGTTGACGGCTGAAATTCGCCACAGTTGTGGCGACACCTGGATGTGAGTTCGAGACACCCGCTACTCTCCGGGAAGTTCACGGCGATCGCTCGTGAGAAGCACGGACGCATCTGAAGCCCTCTAGAGACGTAGGAGTTCTGTCGGTGACGGATGGCTACGAGGATCCGGGCGCCTCGGCGACCGCCCAGCTGCCGGCCGTCGTCGCCCGCGTCACCGCGCTCGCCGACCGCCTCGGCGTCCCGCACGCCGAGGTCTTCGACGTCGGGCGGCTCTCCATCGCCTGCGGGGTGCCCGAACCGGTGGTCAGGGCTCTGCTCAGCGGTCGGCCCGCGGGCGAGCCGGACGTCCAGGCCCGCTTCCTGCAACGCCTGGACCTGCTGCGCCGCACCCGGCTGAAGCCGGGCGGACGCCGGTACACCCAGCAGGAGATCGCCGACGGCGCGGGCATGTCCCGGCAGCAGGCCGGCGCCCTCATCAACGGCGACCGGCGGCCCACCATGGAGCACTGCGACGCCCTCCAGCGCTTCTTCCGGGTGCACGCCGGCTTCCTCACCGCCGAGGACCCCGAGGCACTGGCCGGTGCGCTGCAACGCACCGAGCAGGAGTTGCTCCAGAAGCTCGCGGACCGGGAGCGGGCCGCCGCCGAGGACCCGGAGGATCCGCTGGAGCGGCTGCTACAGGACCACGGCGTGCGCGGAATCGCCTGGCGGGCCGCGCAGTTGCCCACCGACCAGCACCGGGACAAGGTCGCCGAGTGGCTCGACATGCTCCTGGAGAGCGTCAAGCGGCCCGAGTCGTGAGCCGGGGGAGGACTGTGGGCATCGGCAGGGACATGCGCCGGCTGTGCAACGAACTGGTGGGCGGGCTGACGCTGCCCGTGCCCGCGCCCCCGGATGAGCTGTACCGCGCGCTGTGCGAGGCGATGAGCCGCCGGCGCGGGCGTCCCGTGCACTTCCGTACGGCCGCCTTCCCGCCCGGCACGGCCAGCGGGCTGTGGCTGGACCTGACCGACCGGGACGTCGTCGTGGTGGAGGAACGCACCGCCCCCGACCACCAGTTGGTGATCCTGGGCCACGAGCTGTGGCACATGCAGGCCGACCACTGCGGGCTCCACATGGACGGCGTCGGCGCCGCGACCCGGCTGCTGCGCGACGACACCGACCAGGAAGCGCTCCAGGCGGCGGTGCAACGCGTCGCGGCCCGCACCCGCTTCGACGTCGCCGAGGAGCGGGACGCCGAGACGTTCGGGCTGCTGCTGGCCAGCAAGTGCCGTACGTGGCTGGCCGGTTCGGCGCTGCGCGTGCCGGTGCACCGGGACGGCGTGGCCGGCCGCATCGAGGCGTCGCTGGGATACCCGGGCCCGCAGGGCTGAACGGGGCCGGCGGCCCTGGGGCTCCCGGGGTGCGCTCGACTTCGTACGCGCGGAGCCGACACCTCACTACCGGAGCGGGGTGTGACGCGCGGCAGTTGAGAAACGTTTCGCCGGTTCGGACGGAACATCCGGCGGGGCGAACGGGGCGGTTCCGCCTCGGCTAAGCGGGCTAACCGGCGCGGAGCCGGGCGGCGTTGTCAGTGGTGGGCGGCAAGCTGGGAGTGTGCGCCGCACGACGCGGTGCGCGGCGCCGCAGGGCGCGTGACCGTGACGCCTACTCGGGGAGAGCCGACCGATGCCCACCGCCGTACTGACCGACCGCGAGCGTACCGCCGTACAGGCCTACCTGCGCCTGCTGCACACGGTGCGCGCCGCCTTCGACGGGCCACCGGACGACGGCCGGCCCGCCGTCCTCCCGCCCGCCGTGCTCGCGGAGGCGGAACAGGCACTGGCCCGGGCGGGGCTCTCGGGCAACGAGGCGGAGTTCTTCCGGCTCCTGCGCGACTGGTGCCGGCCCGTCTGAGCGTCGTGCCGTCTGAGCGCCGTGCGGTCTGAGCGCCGCCGCCGTCAGCCGGATGATACGGGGGACGGCGGCGGTGGGCGGTGGGCGGTCGGGGGGATCGTCGTCAGGGACGCGTGGGGGCGTGCGGTATGACCACCGACGTGGCCACCACGCCGTGCCGTACGGTCCACCGGCCGTCGAAGACCTGTAGCCGGTGGCCGCCGACCAGCGGGCCGGGGACGAGGAGTTCGGCCCGCAGGGTGCCGGACGGTTCGCCCTCGGTGTCCGGCCGCACGGTGATGTCGGCCTCGGAGAAGTCCAGCCATTGGCCGGTGAGCGGGAACCACGCCTTGTAGACGGACTCCTTGGCGCTGAACAGCAGCCGGTCCCAGTGCACGGCGGGCCACCGCGCGGCCAGCTGGTCGAGCCGCGCGGCCTCGGCGGGCAGGAAGACGGAGGGACCCACGCCCTCCGGGAGCGGGCCGTGCGGTTCGGCGTCGATGCCGAGGGAGGCGAGGTCGGTGGCGCGGACCAGCGCGGCGGCGCAGTAGCCGTCGCAGTGGGTCATGCTGCCGAGCAGCCCGTCCGGCCAGCGCGGCGCACCCCGCTCGCCGGTGAGCACAGGCTGCGGCGGCACGCCGAGCTTCTCCATGGCGCGCCGGGCGCAGCCGCGCACGGCCGCGAACTCACGGCGCCGCTTGGCCACCGAACGCGCGACGAGCGCCTCCTCCGCCGGGTAGAGCGGGGAGTCCCACAGCGGGTCGTCAGCGCGCGCCTCCACGGCCACGACCGACTCCGGGAGCAGCTCCTCGATCACCTGCTTCGACCTCCATCGGCAGGACGCGGCGCAGCCTTCCCGGCGGGTCCGGACGCTTGCGCCACTCGCGGGGGTATCCCACGGAGACCTCCATGAAGCGGACTCCGTCGTGCCAGGTGGTGCGGGGGATGTGCAGATGGCCGTAGACCATGGTGGCCACCCGGAACCGGCGGTGCCAGTCGGCGGTCAGTGTGGTGCCGCACCACATGGCGAACTCGGGGTGCCACAGGATCTCGGTGGGATGCCGGTCCAGCGGCCAGTGCCCGGCCAGCACGGTCGGGAGGTCGGCGGGCAGCTCGGCGAGCCTGCGCTCGGTCTCGGCGACCCGCGCCCGGCACCACGCCTCACGGGTCGGATAGGGGTCGGGGTGCAGCAGGAACTCGTCGTTGCAGACGATGCCCGTGCCCTCCGCGTAGGCCAGGCCCTCCGCCTTGGTGGCGGAGCCGGCCGGCAGGTACGAGTAGTCGTAGAGCAGGAAGAGCGGGGCCACGACGACCGGGCCGCCCGGGCCGTGCCACACCGGGTAGGGATCCTCGGGGGTGACGACGCCCAGCTCTCTGCACACCTCGACCAGGTGCTCGTAGCGGGCGACGCCACGCAGCGTGACCGGGTCGCTCGGGTGGGTCCACAGCTCGTGGTTGCCGGGTGCCCACAGCACCTTGCGGAAGCGGCTCGCGAGCGTGCCGAGGGCCCAGCGGATGTCGGCGACGGTCTCCGCGACGTCACCGGCCACGATCAGCCAGTCGTCGTCGCTCCCGGGGCGCATGCCGTCGATCAGGGCGCGGTTCTCCGGGTAACCGATGTGCAGGTCGCTGATGGCCAGCAGCTGTCCGGCCCCGGCCGTCGACTCCACCCCGCACACCCCTTCCGATCATCCGATGGCACAACAAGAACACATGCCCCGGGCGCCGGACAAGAGGTTCCCTCGCCGCGTGTCGCGACCCGGCCCACGCCCGTCCCACGCGCGTCCGTGACCGGCCGGCCCGCGCGTCCGTGACCGACCGGTCCCGCGCATGCGTGCGGGGGACGGCTCCGGAGATCCGCGACCGGGCGGATCCGGAAACCGTGATCGGGCGGGACCGGAAATCCGTGAGCGGAACGGCCTCCGCTTCCGTGACCGGAGACCCCGCGAATCCGTAACACCCGCGTTGCACGAGGGACCCTTGGAAAGCCGTATGATCGCCCCAACACCAGCGCCCTTGACTCCCCCTTTTTCCGGGGCCGTTTGGTGACCCTTCCTCCCTCCTGCCCGGGCACGGGCCGCTCCGCCCTGCCCGCACACCCGAAAGGCGGCCTGCATGCTCTCTCGCGTACGCGTCTGGCTCAACCGCACGTACGCGGAGAACGTGTTCTTCATGGATCAGCTGCGGAGAAATCCCAGCGACCGCGCGGTCGAGATCCACGCCACGCACGGCGACCCCGACTCGCCCGTGCTGGCCGCCGCCGACACCGCCGAGCTGGAGCCGGAGGGCCTGTCCCCGGCCGCGTACGTCGAGTACGCCCTCGACCAGTGCGCCCGGCGCGGCATCGACGTGTTCATTCCCCGGCTGCACCAGGCCGCGATCGTGGCGCACCGGGCCGATTTCGCGGCGGCCGGTACGGCGCTGCTGGCGCCGACGCCCGAGGCGGTCGCCGTGTTCGAGGACAAGGCGATCGCGTACGAGGCGGTCCGCTCGGTGGGTGTCCCGGTGCCGCCGTGGCGGCGGGTCCGGACGGCGGACGAACTCGTCGACGCCGTCGAGGAGTTGGAGGCGGCCGGGCACCGGCCGTGCTTCAAGCCGGCCGCCGGCGCGGGCGGGGTGGGCTTCCGGATGATCACCCGGTCCCCCTTCTCCCTCACGCACCTGACCGGCTTCCCCGGCCCGTACGTCCAGCTGGACCTGGTCGTGGAGGCGCTGCGGCGGGCCGAGGAGCCCGTGGACTGGCTGGTGATGCCGCGCCTGGAGCAGCCCGAGGTGTCCGTCGACTGCCTGACCGGGCCGGACAACCGGGTGCGGCTCGCGGTGGGCCGCACCAAGAACGGCCGCCGCCGGGGCTTCACCCTGGACGAGCGGTGGCTGGCGCCGGCCCGGCTGATCGCGGAGAGCTTCGGGCTGCATCATCTGTCCAACATCCAGTTCCGGATGCTCGGCGACCGGCCGGTGCTGCTGGACGTCAACACGCGTCCTGCCGGGGGCCTGCACCAGCTGTCCCTCTGTGGGGTGAACGCCCCTTGGGCCGCCGTGCGGTTGGCACTGGGTGAGGACCCGGGGGTGATCGAGCCGCCGTTCCTGGGGCAGGACTACACGGTGGTGTCGGGGCCGCGTCCGCTGGTGCCCGCGGCGCTGCCGCGGCAACGGGTGGAGTCCGAGGTTCTGCTGCCCGCGGTGCCGGCGCCCGTGCGGGCCGCTTCGGCGGGTGAGGTGCTGCCCCTTTAGGTCGTCGGCCGGCTGCGGGTCGGTGGTGGCTCGTCGCGTCGTGGCTCGTCGCGCGGTTCCCCGCGCCCCTTCGGGGGTGCTCAACCGGTATGGACCAATTCCGTTCTTCTTCTTGACAGGACGATTGGTCCATACCAAATTCATGGGCGCAACGCTTTCCGCACTCCCCTGCACTCCCGAACACCCCACCCCAGACAGGGAGATCGCGTGCGCGACACACTCGGGCGTTCCAGACGCCGGCTTCTCGCTCTGCTCGGTTCCGCCGCTCTCGCGGTCGGCGGGGCCATCGCCCTCCCCGGTACGGCCCACGCGGCCAACATCCTCACCAACCCCGGCTTCGAGTCCGGCGGCCTCTCCCCCTGGACCTGCACCGGCAACCTCGGTTCGGTCGTCTCCTCCCCCGTGCACGGCGGCACCAAGGCGCTGCAAGGCGCGGTGACGTCGAGCGACAACGCGCAGTGCAGCCAGACGGTCGCCGTGCAGCCGAACACGACGTACAGCCTCAGCGGCTGGGTGCGCGGCAGTTACGTGTACCTGGGCGTGGGCGGCGGCGCGTCCACGTGGACCTCGTCCCCGTCGGCGTACAGCCAGCTCAGCGTCTCCTTCACCACCGGTGCCTCGCAGACCAGCGCCACCATCTATGTGCACGGCTGGTACGGCCAGGGCACCTACTACGCCGACGACATCAGCCTGGACGGCCCGGGCGGCGGGGGCGGCGGTGACACCCAGGCGCCGACCGCGCCGAGCGGGCTCACCTCCACCGGCAAGACGTCGTCGAGCGTGTCGCTGAAGTGGAACGCCGCCACGGACAACGTGGGCGTGACGGCGTACGACATCTACAGCGGGGCCAACCAGCTCCTGAGCGTCTCCGGTACGTCGGCCACGGTCAGCGGGCTGTCGCCGAGCACGACTTACACCTTCACCGTGAAGGCGCGGGACGCGGCCGGGAACACCTCGCCGGCCTCCAACTCCGTGACGGTGACGACCGACGCGGGCACCGGCGGCGGCACCGGTTTCAAGCAGGCGGCGCCGTATCTGTACGAGGGCTGGGGCGATCCGCCGAGCCCGACGACGGTGATGAACGCGACCGGGGCCAAGTGGTTCACGATGGCGTTCGTGCTGGACTCCGGCGGCTGCACCCCGGCCTGGGACGGCAGCCGCCCGCTGACCGGCGGCGTGGACCAGTCGGCGATCAACCAGATCCGGTCCGCCGGCGGTGACATCGTGCCGTCCTTCGGCGGCTGGTCGGGCAGCAAGCTCGGCGCAAACTGCTCCTCCGCGAGCGCGCTCGCCGGGGCGATCCAGAAGGTGGTCGACGCCTACGGCCTGAAGGCCATCGACTTCGACATCGAGAACACCGACGAGTTCGAGAACGAGGCCGTCCAGGCGAAGATCCTCACCGCGCTGAAGACGGTCAAGGCCAACAACCCCGGCCTGAAGACCATCGTCACCTTCGGCACGTCCACCACCGGGCCGACGTACTACGGCAACCGGCTCATCGAGCAGGCCAAGTCGCTGGGCGCGAACATCGACGTGTTCACCATCATGCCGTTCGACTTCGGCGGCGGCTCGGACATGTACGGCAACACGGTGAACGCGGCGGAGGGGCTGAAGAACAAGCTGAAGTCCACCTTCGGCTGGGACGACGCCACCGCCTACGCGCACATCGGCATCTCCGGCATGAACGGCCTGTCCGACCAGCAGGAGACGACGACTCCCGCGATCTGGACGCAGATCCGGGACTGGGCGAACTCGCACCACATCGCGCGGCTGGCCTTCTGGTCGGTCAACCGCGACCGGCCCTGCCCGGGCGGCGGTGTCGCCGAGAACTGCTCCGGGATCAGCCAGAGCAACTGGCAGTTCACCTCGATCACGGCCGGCTTCACCGGGTGACGCGAGGGTGAGGTGACACGGAGGGCCGCTCGGCGGAGCGGCCCTCCGTTCTCATGCGAGGTACGCCAGGCCCGGGTGGACCTCGGTGCAGCGCTCGACCAGCCTGCGGGCGACCGGACCGAGTCGACCAGCGGATGCAGCGCGAAGGCCTTCACGGCGGTCGCCCGGGAACCCGAATCGGCGGCGGCGAGGGGGAATCCGGAATCCGCCACCGCCCAGAATCGTCAGCTTCACGTCCGCACCTTTCTTCACGCCTGCGCTCTTCCAGCAGACCTCCACAGTGGGGGATGACAGCGTGACACCACCGCGGACCACTGGGCGGCCATCGAGTCAACGCCGGGGCTTCAGGGGGGCTTCACCCGGGAGTCCCGGCGCCACGGAATCGTGCGGCGGGTGAACGACGGAAGACCGGCCGGGCCCGTGGACGCCGAGCCGGATGACGGCGGTGCGGCCGCGCCCGGCCACCGCTGGGCGTACGGCGGTGACACCGGCGCGCGGGCGGACCCGGAGGGCGCGGCTCCGGTCGGCATCCGGTGCTACCGGCACGAGGGGATCGTGGTCGCCAACCGGCAGCGCCTCCGGGGCCTCGGGTGGCTGGCGGCCACCTGGGAACTGGCCCTGGCCGACGGCCGTCGGCTGAGCGCCCCCGCCGAGCTGCCGGAGCTGCGGCCGGGCGAGACCGCGGCCGTGCCCCTGCCGTGGAGGCTGCCGGCGGACGGCGGTCCGGCCTGGCTGACGCTGCGGGTGGTGGCGGCCGAGGACCGGCCGGGGGCGCCGCGCGGTACGGAGGTGTGTGCGCCGTGCGTCCCGCTGCGGGGGGCGGTGCGCGAGCCGTGGCGGGCGGTCACCACCAGCCACCTTCCGGCGACAGCCCGCTCCGACGACCTGCCGCCACCGTACTCGGGCCGTGGGCGGCGGCCCGCTCCGCGCACGGCTGCCCGCGGTCCCGCCACCGCGCCCTCGCACCTCGCCCTGGTCAGGTCCGCCACGGAGCCGACCCGGCACCTCCCCTGAGCCCCGCTTCCCCGTCACCTTCCTCTCCTCCCCGTCACCCTTACGGAGCACCCGTGTGCACATCGCATGACCCCGCCCAGGACGAGGCCGCGCAGGCCGGTGCCGGCCGTCGTGGCTTCCTGAGGGCCACCGCGCTGCTCGGCGCGGTCGCCTCGGCCGGTGTGGCGCTGCCCGCGACCGTCGAGGCGGCCCCGGCGTGGCGGCCCGACCCGGACAGCCGCCGCTTCACTCTCGCCGTGATGCCCGACACCCAGTACCTGTACGACGGGCCCAGCATCGACCGGCGGCCGGTCGAGGCGTCCCTGCGGTACCTGCTGGAAAACGGCCGGGACGAGAACATCGTCTTCCTGTCCCATCTCGGCGACCTCACACAGAACGGCGCCGAGGCCGAATGCGCCGCGATCGGGGAGGCGTTCGGCATCCTGGACCGGCGGGGCGTCGGCTACAGCGTGCTCGCCGGCAATCACGACGTGCGGTCCTCGACCGACGACCAGCGCGGCCCGACCCCGTACCTGGACACCTTCGGCCCCCGGCGCTTCCAGGGCAAGCCGACCTTCGGGGGCGCCTCTTCGGACGGCTACAACACCTACCACCTGTTCCAGGCGGCCGGGCGCGAGTGGATGGTGCTCGCGCTGGACTGGCGGCTGTCGGACCAGGGGTACGCCTGGGCGAAGGACGTCCTCGCCCGGCACCCGAGGACGCCGGTCGTCCTCACCACACACGAACTGGTCGTCGCGGACGACACGTTGTCGGCGTACGGGCAGCAGCTGTGGGACCGGCTGATCCACGACCACGACCAGATCTTCCTGACCCTGAACGGCCATTACTGGCCCGCGGGCCGGGCGGTCCGCGAGAACGCGGCCGGCCACGAGGTGCATCTGCACCTGACGAACTATCAGAACCGGTACTTCGGCGGTGCGGCGATGATCCGCCTCTACCGCTTCGACCTCGACCGGAACGTCATCGACGTGGAGACGGTCTCCCCGTGGATACTGGGCCGGGCCGCCCAGGGCCTCAACGAGCTGGAGCGGCAGGAGATCGAGCTGAGCGGCGACGCCGACCGCTTCTCCGTCGGCATCGACTTCACCGACCGGTTCTCCGGCTTCGACCCGGTGCCGGCCCGCCCGGCGCGGCCCGTGTCGAAGCTGCTGATACCGGGCACGGTCGCCTACTGGCGGTTCGACGGTCACGCCGAGGGCACGGCGGTGACCGGCACCGTCCGTGATCTGTCCGGGCGCGGCAACGACCTCACCGTGGTCTCCGTCGGCGGGGGCACGCTGACCTGGTCCTCCGATCACCACCCCGACCAGCCCGGCCACGGCAGCCTGGAGTTCACGGGCTTCAAGTCCCCGCTGCGGGGCGCCTACCTGCGCACGGTCGACGGTGCCCCGCTCAACTCGGCGACCTTCAGGAGCGGTTACACCATCGAGGCGTTCTACCGTCTGCCCGCCGACTGGGACGCCGGCCACCACGCCTGGTCCGGCCTGGTCAGCCGCACCGGCCGCAACGGCTCCGTCGGCCCGGTCACCGACGACCCGGACGAGCCGCTGGCCACGCTGTCGATCTCCGACGGCCCGGGCCCGCAGTGGGCGGCCCATCCGCTCGGCCAGCGGCAACTGGCCACCAACTGGGGCGACGAGACCGCCCGGGAGAAGTGGTGGCACGTGGCCGTGGTCAACGACGGGCGGCACACGACGATGTACGTCCAGGGCTGCCCGGTGGTCCGCAACCCGCACGCCACCGCCGTCGGCATCGCCTCGGCCGGACTGCCCTGGCTGCTCGGCGGCTACGAGTACGCCGGGAAGATCGACCAGATCCTGCACGGGCGGCTCGGCGACGTCCGCATCGTGTCCCGGGCGCTGCCCGTCACCTCCTTCATGACCCACTGAACCCCGCGAGGATCACCAACGGCTGGAATCTGGGCGAACCGGACGGCGGGCGGGCGCGGTCTGAGTCGGTACGGGCGCCTTCACCCCGTGAACTGCCGTGCGGGGCAAGGACTTTCTTCGTTTCAACTCTTGACGGTCACGGGGGCGGGGAGCACATTGGCGGCACCGTGAGAGCGCTCTCAAGCACGCAGGCCCAAGCACGTTTGGGAGCGCTCTCACGGAACCCCCGCACACACCCGTACCCGAGAGGCTCCCCATGAGCGCATCCTCCGGCATCCCCAGACCCCGCCCACTGCGGCGCGCGTTCGTCGCCGCCGTCGCCACCCTCGGCCTGGCCGCGGCCCTCGCCACGGCCGCCACCGCACCCGCCGACGCCTCCGCCCCCACCCCGCCCTCGGGCTGGACGCAGGTCTTCGCGGACGACTTCAACGGCGCGGCCGGCTCCGGCGTCAACACGGCCGACTGGCAGTACGACACCGGGACGTCGTACCCCGGCGGGGCCGCCAACTGGGGCACCGGCGAGGTCGAGACGATGACGTCGAGCACCAGCAATGTCGCGCTCGACGGGAACGGCAACCTGCTCATCACCCCGCGCCGCGACGCCTCCGGCCACTGGACCTCCGGCCGGATCGAGACCACCCGCACCGACTTCCAGCCCCCGGCCGGCGGAAAGCTGCGCGTCCAGGCGCGGATCCAGATGCCGAACGTCACCGGCGCCGCCGCGAAGGGCTACTGGCCGGCGTTCTGGATGCTCGGCGCGCCGTTCCGCGGCAACTACTGGAACTGGCCCGGCGTCGGCGAGCTGGACATCATGGAGAACGTCCAGGGCCTGAACACCGACTGGGCCACGATGCACTGCGGCACCAACCCGGGCGGCCCCTGCAACGAGACCTCCGGCATCGGCAACTCCACCTCCTGCACCGGCACCACCTGCCAGGCCGGCTTCCACACCTACGCGATGGAGTGGGACCGCTCGACCAGCCCCGAGGAGATCCGCTTCTACCTCGACGGCGTCAACTTCCACACGGTGAGGGCGAACCAGGTCGACGCGACGACGTGGGCGAACGCCACGAACCACGGCTACTTCCTCATCCTCAACGTCGCGATGGGCGGCGGCTTCCCGGACGCGTTCGGCGGCGGCCCGGACAGCGGGACCGAGCCGGGCCACCCGATGGTCGTCGACTACGTACAGGTCCTCCAGTCCTCCGGCGGCGGCACCACTCCCCCGCCGACCGGCAACCGGGACGCCTACAGCCCCCTCCAGGCCGAGTCCTACGACAGCCAGTCCGGCGTCGTCCCGGAGACCACCACGGACACCGGCGGCGGGCAGGACATCGGATCCCTCGCGAACGGCGACTGGGCGCTGTACAAGGGCGTCAACTTCGGTTCCACGGCGGCGAAGCAGTTCTACGCGCGGGTCGCGAGCGGCGCGGCGAGCGGGGTCAGCGGTCTGGTCGAGGTGCGTCTGGACAGTCGTGGCAACGCGCCCGTCGGCAGTTTCGCCGTGGCGAACACGGGCGGCTGGCAGTCCTGGCGGACGGTCCCGGCCAACATCGGCGCGGTGTCCGGCACGCACGATGTCTACCTCACCTTCACCAGCGGCCAGCCGGCCGACTTCGTGAACGTGAACTGGTTCGACTTCGGTCACTGACCGGACAGGCCGGCGGCGCCGGGGAGTTGACCTTCACGTATACGTCAACCCCTAGCGTCGCCGGCATGACGACCACACCGAACGTTCCCCGTACCGGCCTTCAGGCCCGCCTCGCCTCCCGCCCCCAGGGGCTGCCCGCGCCCGGCGACATCGAGATCGCCGAGGTGGCCGTGCCCGATCCGGCGCCGGGCGAGGTCCTCGTCCGCAATCTGTTCCTCTCCCTCGACCCCGGCATGCTGCTGCTGATGGCGGAGGGGTCCCGACTGCCGCTCCCCCGCTACGAGATCGGTGCGCCGATGCACGGGGACGCGGTGGGCGAGGTCCTGGTCTCCGCGCATCCCTCCCTCTCCCCGGGCGACCTGGTGGTGCACCGGCTGGGCTGGCGGGAGTACGCGGTGGCCGACGCCGGGGCGTTCCGGCGCGTCGACCCGGACGCCTACCCGACCCCTTCCCTGCACCTGGGCTTCGGGCTCGTCGCCTATGTGGGCCTCATGGAGGCGGCCCGGCTGCGGCCCGGCGACACGGTGTTCGTGTCCAGCGCGGCCGGTGCGATCGGCGGCCTGGCCGGGCAGATGGCCCGGCTGATGGGAGCGCGGCGGGTGATCGGCAGCGCGGGCTCGGCGGCGAAGGTGGCGCATCTGACCGGGCGGCTCGGCTTCGACGTGGCCTTCGACCACCACGACGGGCCCGTCCTGGACCGGCTCCGCGAGGCCGCGCCCGACGGCGTCGACGTCTACTTCGACAACGTCGGCGGCGAGCAGTTGCGGGCCGCGATCGAGGTGATGAACGAGCACGGCCGGATCGCCCTGTGCGGAGCCCTGCACCGGCAGTCCACGGGCCGCCCCGACCCCGGGCCCGGCGACACCGTGAGCATCATCGCCAAGCGGCTGACCCTGCGCGGCTTCACGGTCCGCGAACACCTGGACAGGGCGGCCGAGTTCGGGGAGCGGTTCCGTGGCTGGCTGCGGGACGGCTCGATCGTGTACGACGAGACGGTCGTCGACGGACTGCGGGGTGCCCCGGCCGCGCTGACCGACCTGGTGCGCGGCCGGTACACCGGGAAGACCGTGGTCCGGCTCGGCGTTGAGAGCGGCTGTGATGCTGATCGGTGAACTCGCCTCGGCGACGGGCACGACCGCCCGGGCCCTGCGCTACTACGAGGAGCAGGGGCTGCTGGAGTCGGAGCGGTCCCCGGCCGGATACCGGGTGTACGGGCCGGAGGCGGTGACGCGGGTGCGCAATGTGCGTGACCTGCTGGCCTCCGGGTTCACCGTGGAGGACGTGAAGTCCTTCGTGCGCTACCTCGACAGCGACCTGCCGGAGGTGTTCGCGTACACGGAGTCCTGCGCGGGCAACTACGAGGTGGGCGCGCGCCGGGTGGCCGAACTCCAGCAGCGGATCGAGTCACTGACCCGGATGCGCGACACCCTCGTACGCCGGATGCCGTGGCTGGCCGACGAGGCGGTGCGCCAGGCCGGTGCACGGACCGGAACGGCCTAGCGCAGCTCCGCCCGGAACGCCACCGGCGTCTGGCCGGTGTGCAGGTGGAAGAACTTGGAGAAGTTCGCCGCGTCGGGGAAGCCCACGGCCACCCCGACGCGGCCGATCGGCAGGTCCGTGTGGGCGAGGAGGCGCTTGGCCTCCAGGATGACGCGTTTGTCGATGAAGCCCTTGGGTGTCTCGCCGGTGGCCGCGCGGACGGCGCGGACCAGGGTGCGGCGGGAGTAACCGAGGGCGTCGGCGTAGGCGCTGACGCTGTGGTTGGCGGGAAAGCCCTGCTCGACGGCGTCCCGGAAGCGGGTGAAGGTGCTGTCGGTGTGCTGCCGGGAGGTCTCGGCGGAACTCGCGGCGAGATGGGCGAGGCGCAGCAGGCACGCGGTCAGGCTGTGCCGCAGGACGGCCGTGTGCAGGCTGAGCGGGAGCGTCGCGGTGTCCTCGTACTCGCGGCGCAGCTGGTCGAGGGCCGCCTGGAGCGCGGCGAGCGGCGCGGGGCCGGGGTGCAGCAGCGGCGGCAGGTCGTAGCGGTACAGGCCGGCGGCCTCGACGGTGGCGCGCGGCAGGAAGCCCGGCTGCATGGTCAGGACGGTTCCGCGGTACACGGATTCGCGGGAGAACCGGTGGACCTGTCCGGGGCGGATCCACAGGAGGTCGCCGGCCGTGGCCTCGTACTCGGCGAAGTCGATCATGTGCCGTACCGGGCCGTCGGTGAAGAGCATGACGACGTGGAAGTCGATACGGTGGACGCGGTGCAGGGGGGCTTCGACGTGCCAGCGGTGGTCGGTGCCCATGGGGCCGATCTGCATGCCGACGCCGCCTACGGCCAGGTCGGCCGGGAAGGGGAACGTTCTGATCCCGTCACCCTCTACTTGGTGTCTTATGCCCGTCATGCCCGGCTCGTCCCATCTCTGTCGCGTGATCACTGTCCCAGATTCACCACAGGCTGACACACCCCGACCTTTCCTCGAAAAAGTCAGACTTTTAAGTTTGAACGCGTCCGGCCAGCCACCCCGCACTGAACGAGGACTTCTTGAAGATGACTACGCAGAGTTCCGAGAGCTTCGAGTGGACCGACCTCGACCGGCGTGCCGTGGACACCACCCGGCTTCTGGCGGCCGACGCGGTGCAGAAGGTGGGCAACGGACACCCCGGCACCGCGATGAGCCTGGCGCCTGCCGCGTACACGATCTTTCAAAGGGTGATGCGACACGACCCGGCCGACCCGGAGTGGACCGGCCGTGACCGGTTCGTCCTCTCCCCCGGCCACACCTCGCTGACCCTCTACACGCAGCTGTTCCTCGCCGGCTACGAGCTGGAGCTGGACGACCTCAAGGCCTTCCGGACGCACGGCTCGAAGACGCCGGGCCACCCCGAGTACGGGCACACCGCGGGCGTGGAGACCACCACCGGCCCGCTCGGCCAGGGCGTCGCCAACGCCGTCGGCATGGCGATGGCCGCCCGCTACGAGCGCGGCCTGTTCGACCCCGAGGCCCCCGAGGGCACCTCCCCCTTCGACCACACCGTCTGGGCCATCGTCTCCGACGGCGACCTGGAGGAGGGCGTCTCCGCCGAGGCCTCCTCGCTCGCCGGTCACCAGAAGCTCGGCAACCTGGTCTTCCTCTACGACGACAACCACATCTCCATCGAGGGCGACACCGCGACCGCCTTCTCCGAGGACGTGCTGAAGCGGTACGAGGCCTACGGCTGGCACACCCAGCGCGTCGAGCCCACCGCCGACGGTGACATCGACGTCCCCGCCCTCCACGCCGCGCTGATGGCCGCCCAGGCCGAGACCGAGCGGCCCTCGATCATCGCGATGCGCACGATCATCGCCTGGCCGGCCCCGAACGCGCGGAACACCGAGGCCTCGCACGGCTCCGCGCTCGGCGAGGAGGAGATCGCCGCCACCAAGCGCCTCCTCGGCTTCGACCCGGAGCAGACCTTCGAGGTGGCCGACGAGGTCCTGAAGCACACCCGGCGGGCCCTGGACCGGGGTGCCGAGGCGCACGCGGCCTGGGACAAGCGGATCGCCGAATGGCGTGCCGCCAACCCCCAGCGGGCCGAGCTGTTCGACCGCGTCAGCAAGGGCGAGCTGCCCCAGGGCTGGGAGGAGAGCATCCCGGTCTTCGAGGAGGGCAGGTCGGTCGCCACCCGCGCCGCCTCGGGCAAGGTGCTCCAGGCGCTCGGCCCGGTCCTCCCCGAGCTGTGGGGCGGCTCCGCCGACCTGGCCGGCTCCAACAACACCACCATCGACAAGGACAGCTCCTTCCTGCCGAAGGGCAACCCGCTGCCCGAGGCCGACCCGTACGGCCGTACCGTGCACTTCGGCATCCGCGAGTTCTCCATGGCCGCGGAGATGAACGGCATCGCCCTGCACGGCAACACCCGGATCTACGGCGGCACCTTCCTCGTCTTCTCCGACTACATGCGCAACGCCGTCCGCATGTCGGCGCTGATGCAGCTGCCGGTGACCTACGTGTGGACGCACGACTCCATCGGCCTCGGCGAGGACGGCCCCACCCACCAGCCGGTCGAGCACCTGGCCTCGCTGCGCGCGATCCCCGGCCTGAACGTAGTCCGCCCGGCGGACGCCAACGAGACCGCGATCGTCTGGGCCGAGATCCTGAAGAGGCACGCCACGCACCCCGCCCCGCACGGGCTCGCGCTCACCCGCCAGGGCGTGCCGGTGTACGCGCCGAACGAGGACGCGGCCAAGGGCGGCTACGTGCTGCGCGAGTCCTCGACGGAGGTCCCGGAGGTGATCATCATCGCGACGGGCTCCGAGGTGCAGCTGGCCGTGGCCGCGCGGGAGCGGCTGGAGGCCGAGGGGATCGGCACGCGGGTGGTGTCCATGCCGTCCGTGGAGTGGTTCGAGGAGCAGCCGCGCGAGTACCGCGAGCGGGTGCTGCCGCCGGCCGTGAAGGCCCGGGTCGCCGTAGAGGCCGGCATCGGCCTGACCTGGTACCGGTTCACCGGTGACGCCGGACGCATCGTCTCGCTCGAACACTTCGGTGCCTCCGCCGACGCCAAGACCCTGTTCGCCGAGTTCGGCTTCACCCCCGAGAACGTCGCCGCGGCGGCCCGTGAGTCGCTCGCCGCGGCGCGCGCCTGACACCGACGCACACCAAGCACACCGACGCACAGAAGACGCAGAAAAAGAGAGATGAGCACAGTGACCGAAGCAATCCCGACCCCGGGAGCCCTCAAGCGCCTCGCCGACGAGGGCGTGTCGATCTGGCTGGACGACCTGTCCCGCAAGCGGATCACCTCGGGCAGCCTCGCCGAGCTGGTGGCGAGCGGAAGCGCCGTCGGTGTCACCACCAACCCGTCCATCTTCCAGGCCGCCATCGGCTCCGGTGAGGGCTACGAGGAGCAGCTGACGGACCTCGCCGTACGGGGTGTGACGGTCGACGAGGCCGTACGGATGATGACGACCGCCGACGTGCGGGACGCCGCCGACATCCTGCGTCCCGTGTACGACGCCTCGGGCGGCCGGGACGGCCGGGTCTCCATCGAGGTCGACCCCCGCCTCGCCCACGACACGAAGGCCACGGTCGCCGAGGCCAAGCAGCTGGCCTGGCTGGTCGACCGGCCCAACGTGATGATCAAGATACCGGCGACGAAGGCGGGCCTGCCGGCGATCACCGAGGTCATCGGCCTCGGCATCAGCGTCAACGTGACCCTGATCTTCTCCCTGGAGCGCTACCGCGAGGTCATGGCCGCCTACCTGGCCGGCCTGGAGCAGGCCCGCGAGCGGGGCGTCGACCTCGCCACCGTCCACTCGGTGGCGTCCTTCTTCGTCTCCCGCGTGGACAGCGAGATCGACAAGCGGCTGACCGCCCTCGGCACCGACGAGGCCCTCGCGCTCAAGGGCCGCGCGGCCCTCGCCAACGCCCGCCTCGCCTACGAGGCGTACGAGGAGGTCTTCGCGTCCGGTCGCTGGCTGGCGCTCGCCGGGGACAAGGCGAACAAGCAGCGCCCGCTGTGGGCGTCCACCGGTGTGAAGGACCCCGCGTACAAGGACACCCTGTACGTGGACGAGCTGGTCGCACCGGGCACCGTCAACACCATGCCGGAGGCCACGCTGAACGCGGTCGCCGACCATGGCGAGATCACCGGTGACACCGTGACCGGCGGCTATGCGCAGGCCCGCGCCGACCTGGCCGCCGTCGAGCGGCTCGGCATCTCCTACGACGAGGTCGTCCAGCAGCTGGAGGACGAGGGCGTCGCCAAGTTCGAGACGGCCTGGCAGGACCTGCTGGACGCCGTCGCCACGTCCCTGAAGAGCAAGGGAGTTGACGCCTGATGACCGAGAACGCCCCCGCCGCCCAGGCACCCGAGGAGGTGCGCGTGCCGGTCGCCCCGGCCACCGACTGGGCGAACCCGCTGCGGGACGCCCGCGACCGCCGGCTCCCCCGCATCGCCGGGCCGTCGGGCCTGGTCATCTTCGGGGTGACCGGTGACCTGTCCCGCAAGAAGCTGATGCCGGCCGTGTACGACCTGGCCAACCGCGGTCTGCTGCCGCCGGGCTTCTCCCTCGTCGGGTTCGCCCGCCGGGACTGGGCCGACCAGGACTTCGCCGAGGTCGTGCACGACGCCGTGAAGGAGCACGCCCGCACCCCGTTCCGCGAGGAGGTGTGGCAGCAGCTCGCCGAGGGCATGCGGTTCATCCCCGGCGACTTCGACGACGACACCGCCTTCAAGCAGCTGAAGGACGCCGTCGAGGAGCTGGACGGCTCCCGTGGCACCGGCGGCAACTTCGCCTTCTATCTCTCGGTGCCGCCGAAGTTCTTCCCGAAGGTCGTGCAGCAGCTGAAGAAGCACGGCCTGGCCAGCCCGCCGAAGGGCTCCTGGCGGCGCGCGGTCATCGAGAAGCCGTTCGGGCACGACCTGGACAGCGCGCGTGAGCTGAACGCGATCGTGCACGAGGTGTTCGAGCCGGACCAGGTGTTCCGCATCGACCACTACCTCGGCAAGGAGACCGTCCAGAACATCCTGGCGCTGCGCTTCGCCAACCAGATGTACGAGCCGATCTGGAACCGCTCCTACGTCGACCACGTGCAGATCACGATGGCCGAGGACATCGGCATCGGCGGCCGGGCCGGCTACTACGACGGCATCGGCGCCGCCCGGGACGTCATCCAGAACCACCTGCTCCAGCTGATGGCGCTGACCGCCATGGAGGAGCCGATCGCGTTCGACGCGGAGGCGCTGCTCACCGAGAAGCTGAAGGTGCTGAAGTCGGTGCGGCTGCCGGAGGACCTGGCCCGGCACACCGTGCGCGGCCAGTACGCGGCCGGCTGGCAGGGCGGCGAGAAGGTCGTCGGCTACCTCCAGGAGGACGGGATCGACCCCAAGTCGAAGACCGACACCTTCGCCGCGATCAAGCTGGGCATCGACAACCGCCGCTGGGCGGGCGTCCCCTTCTACCTGCGCACCGGCAAGCGGCTCGGCCGCCGGGTCACCGAGATCGCGGTCGTCTTCAAGCGGGCCCCGCACTCGCCGTTCGACTCCACCGCCACCGAGGAGCTGGGCCAGAACGCGATCGTCATCCGCGTCCAGCCGGACGAGGGCATGACCGTGCGGTTCGGCTCGAAGGTGCCGGGCACGTCGATGGAGATCCGGGACGTGTCGATGGACTTCGCCTACGGCGAGTCGTTCACCGAGTCGAGCCCGGAGGCGTACGAGCGGCTCATCCTGGACGTACTGCTCGGCGACGCCAATCTGTTCCCCCGTCACCAGGAAGTGGAAGAGTCCTGGAAGATCCTCGACCCGATCGAGGAGTACTGGGCGGCGCACGGCAGGCCGGCGCAGTACGCGTCGGGCAGCTGGGGACCGAGGGAAGCCGACGAGATGCTCGCACGAGACGGACGGAGCTGGCGCAGGCCATGAAGATCGACCTGACCGACACCACGGCAAGCAAGATCAACAAGGCGTTGGTGCAGGGCCGCCGCGCCATCGGCACGCCCGCCGTGGGCATGGTCCTGACGATGGTCATCGTCACGGACGAGGAGAACGCCTACGACTCGATCAAGGCGGCCGAGGAGGCCTCGCACGAGCACCCCTCGCGCACCCTGGTCGTCATCCGGCGGCAGGCCCGCACCCTGCGCGACCGCACCCACTCGCGGCTCGACGCCGAGGTCCGCGTCGGCTCCGAGGCCGGCACCGGCGAGACGGTCGTGCTGCGCACCTACGGCGAGGTGTCCGACCACGCCGACTCGGTCGTCCTGCCGCTGCTGCTGCCGGACGCGCCCGTCGTCGTGTGGTGGCCGGTGGACGCGCCCGAGGCGCCGTCCAAGGACCCGCTGGGCGCGCTCGCCCAGCGCCGGATCACCGACCTGTACGCCGTCGAGCGGCCGCTGGAGGTCCTGGACACCCGGGCCCGCACCTACGCCCCCGGTGACACCGACCTCGCCTGGACCCGGCTGACCCTGTGGCGGTCGATGCTGGCCGCCGCCCTGGACCAGGCCCGTGTGAAGGTGACCTCGGCGGCCGTCGAGGCCGAGGCCGACAACCCCAGCGCCGAGCTGCTCGCCCGCTGGCTCCAGGCCCGCCTGGGCGTCCCGGTGGACCGGGTGCACAGCGCCGGCCCGTTCGTGACGGCCGTACGCCTCGGCACCGCGAACGGCGAGATCGTCGTCGACCGCCCCGCGGGCCCGCTGGCCACGCTGACCCTGCCGGGCCAGCCGCCGCGCACCCTCGCCCTGAAGGTCCGCGCCACCTCCGAACTCATCGCCGAGGAACTGCGCCGCCTCGACGCCGACGAGATGTACGCCATCGCCCTCCAGGGCGAGGGCACCGAGGAGAACGCCTGAGATGGCCGAGTACCCGAAGCTCACCCACCGGCCCGAGTGGACGGCCCTCGCCGACCACCGCGCCCAGGGCCAGCCGCACCTGCGCGAGCTGTTCGCGGCGGACCCCGGCCGCGCCGAGCGGTACGTGGTGCGGGTCGGCGACCTGCACATCGACTACAGCAAGCAGCTGATCACCGACGAGACTCTGGCCCTGCTCCAGGAACTCGCCACCGCCACCGGCGTGTTCGCCCTGCGGGACGCCATGTTCCGCGGCGAGCGGATCAACCTCACCGAGCAGCGGGCCGTGCTGCACACCGCGCTGCGCGCCCCCCGGGACGCGGTCATCGAGGTCGACGGCGAGAACGTCGTGCCGAAGGTGCACGCCGTGCTCGACAAGATGGCCGGCTTCGCCGAGCGGGTCCGCTCCGGCGAGTGGACCGGTCACACCGGCAGGCCGATCCGCAACGTCGTCAACATCGGCATCGGCGGCTCCGACCTCGGCCCCGCGATGGCCTACGAGGCGCTGCGCCCGTACACCGCACGGGAGTTGACGTTCCGGTTCGTGTCGAACGTGGACGGCTCCGACCTGCACGAGGCGACCCGCGACCTGGACCCGGCCGAGACGCTGTTCATCGTGGCGTCCAAGACGTTCACCACGATCGAGACGATCACCAACGCGACCTCGGCCCGCTCGTGGCTGCTGAGGGCTTTCGACGGCGACGAGAAGGCCGTGGCCAAGCACTTCGTGGCGCTGTCCACGAACGCCGGGAAGGTCACCGAGTTCGGCATCGACCCGGACAACATGTTCGAGTTCTGGGACTGGGTCGGCGGCCGCTACTCGTACGACTCCGCGATCGGTCTGTCCCTGATGATCGCCATCGGCCCGGACCGCTTCCGCGAGATGCTGGACGGCTTCCGGATCGTCGACGACCACTTCCGCACCGCACCCGCCGAGGCCAACGCGCCGCTGCTGCTGGGCCTGCTGGGCATCTGGTACGACAACTTCTACGACGCCCAGACCCACGCGGTGCTGCCGTACTCGCACTACCTGTCGAAGTTCACCGCCTATCTCCAGCAGTTGGACATGGAGTCCAACGGCAAGTCGGTGCAGCGCGACGGCAACCCGGTGGAGTGGCAGACCGGCCCCGTCGTCTGGGGCACGCCCGGCACCAACGGCCAGCACGCCTACTACCAGTTGATCCACCAGGGCACCAAGCTGATCCCGGCGGACTTCATCGGCTTCGCCCGCCCCATCGGCGAGCTGAGCGAGGAACTGAAGGCCCAGCACGACCTGTTGATGGCCAACTTCTTCGCCCAGACCCAGGCGCTCGCCTTCGGCAAGACCGCCGAGGAGGTCCGCGCGGAGGGCGTGGCCGAGGAGCAGGTCGCGCACCGCACCTTCCGCGGCGACCACCCCACCACCACGATCCTCAGCCCCGAGCTGACCCCGTCGGTGCTCGGCCAGCTGATCGCCCTCTACGAGCACAAGGTGTTCGTGCAGGGCGCGGTGTGGAACATCGACTCCTTCGACCAGTGGGGCGTGGAGCTGGGCAAGGTCCTCGCCAAGCGCGTCGAGCCGGCCCTCACCGAAGGCGCGGACGTGCCCGGTCTGGACCCGTCCACCACGGCCCTCGTCGCCGCCTACCGCACTCTCAAGAACGCATCGGAGAACTGATCATGCAGCTCGGTCTCATCGGTCTCGGCAAGATGGGCGGCAACATGCGCGAGCGGATCCGCCGCGCCGGCCACACCGTCATCGGCTACGACCGCAACCCGGAGGTCTCCGACGTCAAGAGCCTCGCCGAACTGGTCGAGAAGCTCGACGCGCCCCGCCACGTGTGGGTGATGGTCCCGGCCGGCACGGCCACCCAGATGGTCGTCGACGAACTCGGCGACCTGCTGGAGCCCGGCGACACGGTGATCGACGGCGGCAACTCCCGCTGGACGGACGACGAGAAGCACGCCGCCGCCCTCGGCATCAAGGGCATCGGCTTCGTGGACGCCGGCGTCTCCGGCGGTGTCTGGGGCTTGCAGAACGGCTACGCGCTCATGGTCGGCGGCGAGAAGGAGAACGTGGACCGGCTGCGGCCGATCTTCGAGGCGCTCAAGCCGGAGGGCCCGTACGGCTACGTCCACGCGGGCCGGGTCGGCGCCGGGCACTTCTCCAAGATGGTCCACAACGGCATCGAGTACGCCATGATGCAGGCCTACGCCGAGGGCTGGGAGCTGCTGGAGAAGGTGCACTCGGTGGACAACGTCCGCGAGGTGTTCCGCTCCTGGCAGGAGGGTACGGTCATCCGCTCCTGGCTGCTGGACCTCGCGGTGAACGCCCTGGACGAGGACGAGCACCTGCACAAGCTGCGCGGCTACGCGGAGGACTCCGGCGAGGGCCGCTGGACCGTGGAGGCGGCCATCGACAACGCCGTACCGCTCCCCGCGATCACGGCGTCCCTGTTCGCCCGGTTCGCCTCCCGGCAGGACGACTCCCCGCAGATGAAGATGGTCGCCGCGCTGCGCAACCAGTTCGGCGGCCACGCGGTCGAGAAGAAGGACTGACCGGCCGTGGGGGACCTCCTGCTGGTCCGCCACGGTGAGACGGAGTGGAGCCTGTCGGGACAGCACACCAGCTGGACCGACCTGCCCCTCACCCAGCACGGCGAGGAACAGGCCAAGTCCCTCGCCCCGCTCCTCACCGGCCGGACCTACGCCCGCGCGCTCGCCAGCCCGCTGAGCCGCGCCCTGCGCACCGCCGAACTGGCGGGCATACCCGGGGTCGTGCCCGACCCCGACCTGCACGAGTGGGACTACGGCGGCTACGAGGGCATCACCACCGTCGAGATCCACCGCGCCCGGCCCGACTGGGACCTGTGGACCGACGGCGTGCCGCCCGGCCCCGAGGGACACCCGGGCGAGTCGCCGGCGGAGATCGGCGCCCGCGCCGACCGGGTCCTGGCCCGCCTGGCCCCGGCCCTGGCCGAGGGGGACGTGATCCTCGTCGCCCACGCCCACTTCCTGCGCGTCCTCACCGCCCGCCGCCTGGGCCTGCCGCCCGCCGAGGGCCGGCTGTTCCAGCTGGCCACGGGCACGGTCAGCCGTCTGTCGACGGAACACGACCGCCCGGTGATCGCGGAGTGGAACGTCCGGCCGTAGCCGGCACCGCACAGCCGTGTGCCCCCGGTCCGCCGACAGCGGCGAACCGGGGGCGTTCGCGTTCAAGACCCCGGCGGCCGGGGCGGATTGACAGGCGCCTCCCCCTCGGGTGAGAGTCCCGCTGGTGGAGATCGACGATCTGACGGCGGCCGAGGAACGGGTGTGGCGGGCGTTCCCGCGCGGAGAGGCCGTGGACTTCCGGGCGTCACCCGACGAGGACCCCGCCGACGGGGCAAGCTGGGGCGCCGAACGGACCGTGCGGGCCCAGGTGTTGCGGGCGCTGCTCCTCGACGGGCCGCGGCAGGACGGGGAGATAGCCGCGCTCGGTCTCGCGGGCGCCCGGATCACGGGCCGGCTGGATCTCCAGTACGCGACGATCGACCACCCGGTGCGGCTGCGGCACTGCCACTTCGACGAGGCGCCGCGGTGCCACGCCGCCCGGCTGCGCGAACTCAACCTCAGCGAGTCCGTCCTGCCCGGACTGGTCGCCCACGCCGTGCACGTCGACGGGATCGTGCGGCTGACCCGGGCCCGGTGCACGGGGATCGTGCGGCTGGGCGGCGCCCGGATCACCGGCAGCCTGTACCTGGAGGGCGCCGAGGTGGCCGCGCCGGACGCCGGGGAACCGGTGCTCCAGCTCAACCAGGCCGCGGTCGGCGCCGACCTGTGGGCGCCGGGGCTGCGCACCCACGGGCAGACACGGCTGAGCGGCGCGACCGTCGCCGGGTCGGTCAACCTCACCGAGGCGCGGCTGAGCAACCCCGGGCACGCGGCGCTCGAGGCGGAGACCTTCGCCGTCGAGGGCGACATGCTGGTCCGGTACGCGCAGGTGCGCGGCTCGCTGGGTCTGCGCGGCGCCCGCATCGCCGGGCGGCTCGACCTGTCGTACACCGTCCTCGCGCATCCCGGGAGTTCGGCGCTGCGGGCCAGCAGCACGACCATCGGCGAGCTGTGGCTGCGCAAGGGGCCGCCCATGGAAGGCGTCCTGAACCTGCGCCGCGCGCAGATCGACGTCCTGTTCCTGGAGCCGGAGTCGGCGCCCGGCGAAGTGCTCCTCAACCACCTGTCGTACACCTCCCTGGTCCCGCACGAACCCGCCGAGCGCCGCCTGCCCATGCTGGAGCGGGACCGCGACGGCTACATCCCGCACGGCTACGAGCAGTTGACCGCCGCCTACCGGCGCGTCGGCGACGACCACGCGGCCCGGCTGGTACAGCTCGCCAAACAGCGCCGGCACCGCCGCACCCTCCCCTGGTACGGCCGGCTGTGGGGCCTGGTCCAGGACGTCACCGTCGGCTACGGCTTCCGGCCGCTGCGCGCCGCCGGCTGGCTGCTGTCGCTGCTCGCGCTCGGCTCCGTCGCCTTCGCGCTGCACCACCCACAGCCGCTGAAGGCGGGCGAGGCACCGCCGTTCCACCCGGTGTTCTACACGCTCGACCTGCTGCTGCCGGTGATCTCGTTCGGGCAGGACTCCGCGTTCGCGCCACGCGACGGCTATCAGGTGCTCGCCTACGTCCTCGTCCTCACCGGCTGGATTCTGGCGACGACGGTGATCGCCGGCGTCACCCGCACGGTCAGCCGCCAGTGAAGCCGCGCGCCGCGTGCTGGGCCGCCAGCCGCACCGGCGCGTTCACGGCGCCGTACCCCTGGTAGCCCGGGTCACGCTGGACCAGCTCGAAGAAGACCCGGCCGACGGTCTCGGTGTAGCAGTGCCGGAAGACGCCGCCCGCCTCGCGGTCGTAGAGGATGCCGAGGTCGCGGTACGTCTCCAGCTCCCCGTCGGCGAACTCGTACCGGGCGGCGAGGTCGTCGTGGTAGTTGGCCGGTACCGGCAGGAGCCGTCCGCCCGCCGCGCGGAAGGCGCGCGCGGCGGCCACCACGTCGTCCACGGCGAGCGCGATGTGCGCCGCGTGCACGGTGTCGTCGCCGGGTGCCGCCCCGACCGCGAGGGCGATCCGGACGCTGCCGTCGGCGTTGGTGACGGCGCGGCTGCGCAGGAGCCCGTAGGGGTCGGCGAGGTCGACGCTCTCCTGGGCGTGCAGGCCGAGGACGCTGCGGTGGAAGAGCGTCGCCTCGTCGAAGTGGTGCCAGGGCTGGGCGAGCGCGAGATGGTCGATGCGGGCGGCCGGCCCGGGGAGGTCCGTGAGGTTCTCGAAGTCGGCGCGCCAGTCGGGGAGTTCGGGGTGACCGGTGGCGCAGAAGAAGAGTTCCGTGCCGTCGGGCGCGGCCACCGCGTCGAGCGGGACGTCCTCGGGGGCGCGGCGCCGGGGCAGCACCGGGGCCAGCAGGGCCTCCGCGCGGCGGGCCGCGCCGGCCGGGTCCGGGGACTCCAGGCCGATCGCGGCGAGCCGGGTGCCGGCGCGGCGCGCGGCCGGGCCGGTGTTGACCAGGACGCGGGCCGCGCCGCGCTGCCACAGGTCGACGGGTTTGCCGCGGTGCCGGGCGGCCCGGGTGAAGCCGAGGGCGCCGAGGAGGGCGGTGACGGGTTCGGCGTCCGGGGTGAGGAGTTCGGCGAAGGCGACACCGGTCGGGACGACGGGTGCGGGCAACTCGGCCACGCCGACCGTCTCCTGGAGGAGCAGCAGGGAGCGGTGGGCGTCGACGGCGGTGGGGCCGGCGTCGGCCTGCCGGAAGACGTCGTTGAAGACCTCCAGGGAGAGCGGGCCGGAGTAGCCGGTGCGCAGGACGTGGGTGAGGAGGCCCGCGAGGTCGAAGCCGCCCTGGCCGGGGAAGCAGCGGTAGTGGCGGCTCCACTGGAGGACGTCCATGGCGAGCAGCGGGGCGTCCGCCAGCTGGAGAAAGAAGATCTTCTCGCCGGGGATGTCCTCGATGCCCTTGGGGTCGCTGCCCCGGGACAGGATGTGGAAGCTGTCCAGGCAGGTGCCGAGGGCCGGGTGCCCGGCGGCCTCGACGATGCGCCAGGCGTGGTCGTACGTACTGACGTGCCGCCCCCAGGCGAGCGCCTCGTACGCCACCCGGATGCCGGACTCGCTTGCCAGGTCGGCGAGTCGGCTCAGCTGCTCGGCGGCGAGGGCGTCGTCGTCCAGGGCGTCCGGCGAGACGCTGGAGCAGACGAGCACGGTGTCGGCGCCGAGCCGCCGCATCAGCTCGAACTTGTGCCGGGCGCGCCGGAGGTTGCGCGCGAAGACCTCGTCGGGCACGGCCTCGATGTCCCGCATCGGCTGATAGAGATCGACGGCCAGACCGAGGTCGGCACAGCGGGCGCGGATCTCCTCGGGCGTGAGGGGGCTGGCGAGGAGATCGTTCTCGAAGATCTCCACCCCGTCGAACCCGGCACGGGAGGCGGCGGTGAGCTTCTCGGTGAGGGGTCCGCTGAGGGAGACGGTGGCGATGGAGGTGTGCATGGGGGCTCCTTGAAAACGAGGGTGCCGATGCGCCCGTCATGGGGCTCGGGGCTGTGTTCGCTGTGTGGCTCCGCCGCGTGGGCGCGACCAGCCGCGAACGGCCCGCAGCCGTCAACCGGCGGTACTCCGCGAGCGCTCCACCCCGCCCAGCTCCTCGATGTCGGCCAGCATCCGCGTACTGTCCGGCTCCCGCCCGGTGAACAGCCGAAACGCGTCCGCGGCCTGGAAAACGGCCATCCCGCCCCCGCCCAGCACGGCGCAGCCGACCGCCCGGGCGGCCCGTACCAACTCCGTCTCCAGCGGCCGGTACACCACTTCGGCGACCCACAGCCCGGGCCTCAGCAGCTCCGCCGGCATCGGCAGACCGGGATGGGCGGCCATACCCGTGGGCGTGGCGTGGACCAACCCGCCGGTACCGTCGGCCTCGGCCAGCAACGCCCCCAGCCGGTCCACCGTCGCCGCCACCGCCCGGCCAGGGCCGAAGTGCCGCTGGAGGGACCCCACCAGGGCGGCGGCCCGGTCGGGCAGGGCGTCCACGACGGTGACCCGGCCGGCGCCGAGGGTGAGGACGGCGTGCGCGACGGCCGCGCCGGCGCCGCCCGCGCCGAGCTGGACGACCCGTTCCATGGGGGCGTCCGGGAGGCCGCGGGCGAAGGAGGCGGCGAAGCCGGTGACGTCGGTGTTGTGGCCGACGGCCCGGCCGCCGTCGAAGACGACGGTGTTGACCGCGCCGAGCGCCTCGGCCCGCGGGTCGAGCGCGTCCAGGTGCGGCAGGACGAGCTGCTTGCACGGGTGGGTGATGTTGAGCCCGTCGAAGCCGAGGTCGCGGGCGGCGCGGACCAGGTCGCCGACCGCCTCCGGCGGCACGCCGAGGACGTCGGTGTCCAGCAGCCGGTACAGATAGCGCAGGCCCTGGCGGTCCGCCTCCCGGTGGTGCAGGGCCGGGCTGAGCGAGGGGCCGATCCCGGCCCCGATCAGCCCGACGAGATACGAGTCCTTGGCCACGCGGGACCTCCCGAGGCGGAGCTAATGTACGAACCAGTACGTTAGCTATATCAGCCGCGCGGATCATCGGGAAGACCCCCGCCGCGCGCCGGAGCCCTGCTTCTACAATCACCGGCACGCGAACGAGCGCGCCGCCCCGGCGCCTCACGGCCCGAAGGACAGCGATGACCAGCGTCGACGAACCGGTACGACCCGGCGGGCGGGTGCGCGACGCCGCCCGCACCAAGGCCGAGATCCTCGACGTGGCCACGCAGGAGTTCGCCCGGGCCGGGTACGACGGCGCCCGCGTGGACGAGATCGCGGCCCGCACCCGCACCACGAAGCGGATGATCTACTACTACTTCGGCGGCAAGGAACAGCTGTTCACGGCCGTGCTGGAGCGGGCCTACGGGGTGATCCGGGACGCCGAGCAAGAGCTGGACGTCGAACACCTGGACCCGGTGGCCGCGATCCGGCGGCTGGCCGAGCTGACCTTCGACCACCACGAGCGGCACCCGGACTTCATCCGGCTGGTCAGCATCGAGAACATCCACGGCGCCGAGCACATCGCGGCCTCCGAGAAGCTGGGCCGGATCGGCTCCCCGGCGCTGGACGTGATCCGCCGCATCCTCGCCGCGGGGCAGGAGTCCGGGCTGTTCACGGCCGACGTGGACGCGGTCGACCTGCACGCGATGATCAGCTCGTTCTGCTTCTTCCGGGTCGCCAACCGGCACACGTTCGGCGCCCTGTTCGGCCGGGACCTGGTGGACCCGGCACAGCGGGAGCACTACCGGACCATGCTCGGGGACATGGTGATCGCCTATCTGACGGCGGAGCGGGCGGCCGGCTGACGGCTTCGCGCACGGGCTCTTGACACCGGGGAAACGCGGGCGCAACATCCCACCCACCCCTACTAACTACCCAGTGGGTTAATTAGCAGCCGCGATCCGGCCCTCGCCCCGCCGCTCACTCCCCCTCTCCTCCGCAGGGTGGAGTTCTCCCCGAAGGAGCACCGCCGTGTCCGTCCCCGCCCCCGCTCCCGCCCCGGACCCCGACGCCCCGCCCGGTCAGCCGTGGAAGGCGGCCACCGCCGCCTGGATCGGCAGCGCTCTGGAGTACTACGACTTCTTCCTCTACGGCAGCGCCGCCGCCCTGATCTTCCCGAAGGTGTTCTTCGACGCCTCCGACCCGGCGACGGCGACCCTGCTCTCGCTCGCCACCTTCGGGGTCGCCTACGCGGCCCGGCCGCTCGGCGCGCTGGTCCTCGGGCACGTCGGCGACCGGCTCGGCCGCAAGAAGATCATGGTGTTCACGCTGATGCTGATGGGCCTGTCGACGTTCCTGATCGGCTGTCTGCCCACCCGCGCGCAGGTCGGCACCCTGGCGCCCGTCCTGCTGGTGCTGTGCCGCGTCCTCCAGGGCGTCTCGGCGGCCGGCGAACAGGCGAGCGCCGGCTCGATGAGCCTGGAGCACGCGCCGCCGGACCGGCGCGGCTTCTTCACCAGCTTCACGCTCAGCGGCACCCAGGGCGGCCAGCTCATCGCCACCCTCGTCTTCATCCCGGTCGCCCAGCTGCCCGAGGACCAGTTGCTGTCGTGGGGCTGGCGGGTGCCGTTCTGGCTGAGCGTGGCCGTCGCCGTCGTCGGCTGGGTCATCCGGCGCCGGCTGCACGAGACCCCGGCCTTCGCCCGGCAGGCGGCGGACGGGGGCGTGGCCCGGCTGCCGCTCGCGGTGCTGCTGCGCGAGCACTGGGCGGACGTGCTGCGGGTGATCGCGGGCGCGCTGATCGCGTCGGTGAGCACGGTGTTCACGGTGTGGGCGCTGGCGTACGCCACGAGCGACGCGGTCGGCATGTCCCGTACCGCGATGCTGTGGGTGGGCGCGCTGGCCAACCTGGTGGCGCTCGGCGCGATCCCGCTGTGGGCGACCCTGTCGGACCGGATCGGGCGCCGGCCGGTGTACCTGATCGGCGCGGTCGGCAGCGCGGTGGCGATGACCGGCTACCTGTGGGCGATCTCCACCGGCTCCTATCCGCTGACGCTGCTGCTCGGCGTCGTCGCCTTCGGCATCGTCTACAGCGCGGCGAACGGCGTGTGGCCCGCCTTCTACGGCGAGATGTTCGCGACCCGGGTCCGGCTGTCCGGCCTGGCGATCGGCACGCAGACCGGTTTCGCGGTGGCCGGGTTCGCGGTCACCTTCGCCGCCGAGATCGCCGGTCCGGGCGGCGACGACTGGGCGGCGGTGGCCCTGTTCACGGCGGCGCTGTGCGTCCCGCCGACGCTCGCCGCGCTCACCGCCCGCGAGACGCACCGGGTCCCGACGGAACTGCTCGGCGAACGGCCCACGCGGAAGGCATCCCGCCGGGAGCGGGTGCCGGCCTGACACGGGGTGGGTGCCGGTCTGACACGGGGTGGCTGCCGTCCGACACGGGGTGGGTGCCGGTCTGACACGGGTGGCTGCCGTCCGACACGGCGTGGCTGCCGTCCGACACGGCGTGGCTGCCGTCCGACACGGGGTGGCTGCCGGCCGACACGGGGTGGCTGCCGGCCGACACGGGGTGGCTGCCGTCCGACACGGGGTGGCTGCCGGCCGACACGGGGTGGCTGCCGGCCTGGCACCGGAAGGCAGCGGCCTGACACCCGAGGATGCCGGCCTGACACCGGAAGGCAGCGGCCTGACACCGGAGGGTGCCGCCTGACCGCGCCGCTGGGCGCCCCGCTCGGCCGCGACGCCCGGCGGCGGTACCGGTCCACGGCAACCGGGCAGCGGCGCCGGTCCACCGACACCCCACAGCGACCCCGACCCCGACAGCCGACGGTGCCGCCCGGCCACGGCACCCGGCCGACCGCACCCGCGCGCCTGGGTCGGCCGCTCGTCAGTGGCTCCGTCCGGGCCGACGCCACCCGGCCCCGCGCGGAGTACTCCCGTACCTGCGCGCGGACCAGGTCTGCGACCGCCCGCCGCCGGGCCTCCTCGGCCTCACCGAGCACGGCGATCGCTCGGCCATCGTGTACGGCGCCAGGCCGGCTGACCAGGGACCTACGGCCGCACGCCGGGGTGGCCAGAGGCCCATCGGTCGCAGACCGGGGTGATCAGGGGCCTGTGGCGGCGTCGAGCAGGGGGCCGAGTTCTCGGACGACGGTCGTGAGGGGCCGTATGTCCCGCTCCGCGCGTGCCATCAGGATCGCCCCCTCCAGGGAGCTGATCATCAGGGTGGCCAGGGACTCGGCCCGGGACGCGGGGACGCCCATGTCTGTCAGCGCCTCGGCGACCGGGCCCCGCCAGGTCGCGAACGCGGTGGCCGCCGCCTCCCGGGTCGAGTCGCCGGAGGTGGCGCAGTCGACCGTGGCGGCGGCGACCGGGCATCCCGCCGCGAAGCCGTCCGCCGCGTACTCGTCGGTCCACTGCTGGGCCATCGCCGCGAACAGGCCGCTCGGCGTGGGCCGGTCAAGTCCCGCGAGGAAGCGGGCGACACGCTTGCCCGCGTACCGGCCGGCCCATGCGACCGCCTCGTTGACCAGCTGTTCCTTGCCGTCCGGGAAGTAGTGCTGGAGGGAGCCGCGCGGTGCCTCCGCGTGCGCGGCGACCTCGCGCATGCCGGTCGCGGTGACCCCGTGCCGCCGGATGAGCTGGGCCGCGCTGAACACCATCCGCTCCCGCGGTCCGCGCCGCGCCTGCGTCATCGTCGACCTCCGTTCCTTCGCCGCCACTCTATGACCGCCGTCATAGCGGCGGCTACTATGACCGGTGTCATAGTCCACCCGTGGCGCGGAGGCGGCCTGCCATGCACGTCGGATTCATCGGTCTCGGAGTGATGGGACGGCCCATGGCCCTGCGCCTGGCGGCGGCCGGCACCCCCCTGGTGGTCTGGAACCGGACCCCGGAGCGCGCGGAGCCGCTCCGCGCCGCCGGCGCCGAGGTCGCAGCGGACGCCTGCGAGGTGTTCGCGCGGGCGGAGGTGGTGCTGCTGATGCTCGCCGACGAGGTGGCGATCGACGCGGTCCTCGGCCGGGGCACCCCCGGACTGGCCGCGCGGGTCGCGGGCCGGACCGTCGTCCACATGGGCACGACCTCACCGGAGTACTCCCACGCCCTGGAGACCGAGATCCGCGCCGCCGGCGGCCGGTACGTCGAGGCGCCCGTCTCCGGCTCCCGGGTACCGGCGGAGCAGGGGAAGTTGGTGGCCATGCTGGCCGGGGAGGAGGCCGCCGTGGCCGCCGTACGGCCGCTGCTCGCGCCGATGTGCCGGGAGGCGTTCGTGTGCGGTGCGGTGCCGGGCGCACTGTTGATGAAGCTGGCGGTGAACATCTTCCTGATCACCCAGGTGACCGGGCTGACCGAGGCGTTCCACTTCGCCGAGCGGCAGGGCCTGGACCGCCGGCTGTTCCTGGACGTCCTGGACGCGGGCCCGATGGCCAGCGCGGTGTCCCGGATGAAGGCGCCAAAGCTGCGCGAGCGTGACTTCGCGGTGCAGGCGGCGGCGCTGGACGTACTCAAGAACAACCGGCTGATCGCCGAGGCGGCCCGCAAGGCCCACCTCGCCTCCCCGCTCCTCGACGTCTGTCACACCCTGTTCGAGGAGACGGTGGCACGGGGGTACGGCGGCGAGGACATGGTCGCCGTCCTGCGGGCGATCGAGGCACGGACCGCGGAGGCGCCGTGAGCGGGCGGCCGGGCGCGCGTCGGTTTTTCGAGACGCCGGCGACCCGCCGGTGGTCGGCTCTTCCAGGCGCCGTGAACGGGCGGCCGGCCGGGGGTCAGCTCTTCGGGACGCCGTACGCCCGCTCGACGTGCAGCCGCACCACCAGGCGGCGGTCGCGGACCATCGCGGCCCGGTAGTCGTCCCAGTCCGGGTGCTCACCGAGGACGTCCCGGTAGAGCCTGATCAGCTCCTCGACGGTCTCGTCGTGCGGGTCGGCGGCGACCGGGGTCAGCTCGGCGGTGCCCTCGGCGACGGTGTACGCCCAGCGGTCGTCGCTGGTGACGTGGTACGAGGCACGCGGGTCCCGGCGGAGGTTGCGGGTCTTGGCGCGGTCGTCGGTGACCGAGATCCGGATGATCCGCTCGTCGGGGTAGTAGGCGTGGCTGACGTTGGACAGCTGGGGGCGGCCGTCGCGCCTGAGGGTGACCAGTACGCCGGCGTGTCCCGCGGAGAGGAGGCCGAGCAGCGCGTCCTGCGTGGAGTCCTGAGTCATATCGGGGTCAACTCGTGGAGGCGTGCCGTACATTCCCCGCCGACGACGATCGGTAGACACTGTCTACGCGCACCTGGTAGACACTGTCCATGACTGACTCCGACGTGGGCCTGCGGGCCCGGCTGGTCGACGTGGGCGTGGAGCTGCTGGCCGCCGAGGGCCCGCAGGCGCTGACCCTGCGGGAGATCGCCCGGCGCGCGGGCGTCTCGCACGGGGCGCCGCGCCGCTACTTCCCCACCCACCTGGAACTGCTCTCCGCCATCGCCCGGCGCGGCTTCACCGAGCTGGCCGAGCGGGCGCACGCGGCACTGGAACAGGAGACCGGAGGACCGCGCGCCCAAGTGGCGGCGCTGGCGCGGACGTACCTGGAGTTCGCGCTGGAGCGGCCCGGCATGTACGAGCTGATGTTCCGTCATGATCTGCTGGAGAGCGGTCACCTGGGCCTGCGGGACACCAGCCTTCCGCTGTTCACCCTGCTGACGGAGCTGATCGGCGACGCGGCCCCCGAGGCCGACGCCCGCCGGGTGGCGGGCGCCCTGTGGGCGAACCTGCACGGAACGGCCCAGCTGTGGCGCTGGCGCAGCCTCCAACTCGCGCTGGGCGAGGAGGACTTCGGCCCGCTGCTCGACACGGTTCTGGCAGCGCACCTGGGCGGTCCCGGGGGCGGCCGGTGAACCGGCCCTGGACGCTGGCGAGCAGCGTGGCGGGCGCGGTGGTCGTCGTGCTGGACGGTACGGTCCTCACGGTCGCGCAGCCCAGCCTGCAAAGGGAGCTGCACGCGTCGTTCGCCGAGGTCCAGTGGACCAGCACCGCCTATCTCGTCGCGGTCGCGAGCCTGCTGGTGTTCGCGGGGCGGCTCGGCGACCGGTACGGGCAGCGGCGGGTGTTCGGGCTCGGCATGCTGGGCTTCGGCGCCGCCTCGGTCGGTATCGGCCTCGCGCCCGGGGTCGGATGGGTGATCGCACTGCGGGCCGTGCAGGGCGTTTTCGGGGCACTGTTGCAACCGGCCACGCTGGGCATGCTGCGGGCCGCGTACCCGCCGGACCGGCTCGCGTCGCCCCTGGCCGTGCGGACCGCCGCGATCGGGCTGGCGGCGGCAGCGGGACCTCTGGTGGGCGGGGCGCTGGTGACCGGTCTCGGCTGGCGGGCGGTGTTCTTCGTCAACGTGCTGCCCGCCCTCGCCTTCGGCCTGCCGGCCCTGCTCCGCCCCGAACGGCGCCCGGCACCCGCCCGGACCCCGCTGGACCTGCCCGGGGCCGTCCTGCTCGCGGTGACACTGGCCGGCCTGGTGTACGCGGTCACGGCCCGGCCGGTCTCCGGTGCGGGCCTCGCCCTGTCCGTGGTGACGGCCGTCGTCCTCGTCCGGCACGAGCGGCGGACGGCGAGCCCGCTGCTGCCGCCCGAGGTGATCGGCTCGCGTGCGGTCGGCGCGGCGCTCGGCATCCTGGTCGCCGTCTCCGCGTCCCTGTTCGGCACCCTGTTCGTCAGTACGTACGTCCTCCAGCGCCACCTGGGCCTGGACCCGTTCCACAGCGCCCTGCGCAGCCTGCCGCTCGCCGTGCTCATGGTGGTGTCGGCGTCGCTGTGCCCCGCCCTGCTGCGCCGGTGCGGTGCGCGGGTGACGACGGCGGGGGCGACGGCGGTGCTCGCGCTCGGCGTCCTCGTCCTGTCCGGGGCCACCGGCACACCCGCGCTCGGGTGCGGGTTCGCGCTGCTGGGCGCCGGGTTCGGCACGGTGATGGTGGCGGCCACCCAGGTGATCGTGCGGCGGGCGGAGGTGACGGTGGCCGGGGTCGCGGGCGGCTTGCAGCAGACCGCGCTGAACGTCGGCCCCGCCGTGGGCGTGGCCGGGGCGACCGCGCTGCTGAGCACGGGCACCGCGCCGACCCTGCTCGCCCTGGCGGCCCTGACCACCCTCGCCCTGCCGGCGACCCGCGCCCTGCCCGGCCGCACACTCCCCGCCCCACCGACGGCGACCACATCCCCGCTCCCCACCCCCCACCGACATCGAATCGATCACACACCCCCCGGATGACCCCCTCCCGGCCAGCGCCTCTCCGCGACTCTGAGAAAGGCCCCACGGCAAGCCGAGACACACCATGGCCGACGCGACTCACGGCCCCCGCTCCCCGCCCCACCGGCGGCAGCCACCTTCGCGCTCCGTTCCCGTCGCGCTCCCCACCCCCCCACCGGCGTCGAATCGATCACACACACCCCGGATGACCCCCTCCCGGCCAGCGGTTCTGCGCGACGATGAGGAGCGGTTGCGGGCCCGCTCGGCAGGCGGGACGCATCGGGACGACGCGACCGGAGGAGAGCGATGGGACAGCTGCGACAGGATGTGGAGCCGGCGGAGGCGGGGCTGGACGCCGGGGCGCTGGACCGCCTGGACCGGCGCTTCGCCCAGCACGTCGACGCGGGACGCCTGCCCGGCTACCTGGTGGCCGTGGCCCGCGGCGGCCGGGTCGCGCATCTGACCACGTACGGCCTGCGGGACGTGGCGGCCGGGCTGCCGGTCGAGCCGGACACGCTGTGGCGGATCTACTCGATGACCAAGCCGGTCACCGCGGTCGCGGTGCTGATGCTGGTGCAGGAGGGCCGGCTGTCGCTGGACGACCCGCTCGACCGCCATCTGCCCGCCTTCGCCGACCCCCGGGTCCATGTGGAGGGTTCGGGCACCGACGTCCGTACCCGCCCGGCCGCCGGCCCGATCCTGATCCGGCATCTGCTCACCCACACCGCGGGCCTGACCTTCGGCTTCTACTACCGCCACCCCGTGGACGCGCTCTACCGCGAGGCGGGCCTGGAGTACTCCGTGCCGCCGGGCAAGGACCTCGCGGAGACCGTCGACCTCTACGCGCGCATGCCGTTGCAGTTCGACCCGGGTACGCAGTGGAACTACTCGGTCGCCTCCAACGTGCTGGGCCGGGTGATCGAGGTGGTCTCCGGGCAGCCGCTGGACGCGTTCTTCGCCGAGCGGATCCTCGGCCCGCTCGGCATGACCGACACGGGCTTCCACATCGCCCCCGGACAGGCGGACCGGCTGGCCGAGTTGTACGGCGAGACGGACGAGGGCGGGATCGAGCCGGTGCCGGGTCTGCCGGTGCGCGACCGGCCGCGGTTCCTGTCCGGCAGCGGCGGCCTGGTCTCCTCCGCGCACGACTTCCACCGGTTCATGGAGCTGCTCCGCCGGGGCGGTGAGCTGGACGGCGTACGGCTGCTGGCCCCGGAGACGCTCGCCCTGATGACCCGCAACCAGTTGCCGGGCGGGGCCACGATCCGCTCCTTCGGCGCCCCGGTCCACCAGGAACCCGGCATGGACGGCCTCGGCTTCGGCTTCAACGTCTCCGTCGTCACCGACCCCGCCCGCACCCTGGCCCCCTCCCACCTCGGCACGTACGGCTGGACGGGGGTGGCCACCACCGCGTTCTGGGTCGACCCGGCCCACGATCTGACCGTGCAGTTCATGAGCCAGGTGCGCCCGAAGAAGCTGAAGGTCTTCCCGGAGCTGCGGCGGCTGGTGCACGAAGCGGTGAGGGACTGACCGCCGGCCGGCTATTGATCCAGGGTCAGTGTGAACTCCAGGCCGTCGTCGGCGAGTTCGGCCAGCCACCGGTCCGCGCGCTGGGCGGTCTCCGCCGCCCGGTGCAGGCCGGCCCGCAGGCTGTCGTCCAGGATGTGACGGACGCCGAGGGCGAGCGGACGGGAGACGCAGCGGGCCATCGAGGACTCCTCGGCGTCACCGGTCAGGTCGAGCAGGTAGGCGCCGGTCCAGTGCCGCCCCTCCCCCGCGTCGACGTCCAGGGAGACGGAGAGCACCACCCGGTCGCGGTCGGCGTCCGTGGCCGGGTGGGTCGCCGCCAGCTGCCGCGCCAGCGCGGCGATCCGCTCGTCGTCGCCCGTCGTCAGCTCCTCGAAGACCGGCTCCCACGCCTTCAGCCAGCCGTCCAGCCGCAGCGTGCCCCGGACGAAGGTGCGCGGCGTCCAGGCGGCGGGCAGGCCGTACTGGGCGATGAAGGGGATGCTGTCGCGGTTGGGGTAGGCCTCGAAGGTCTCGCCGTCCAGGACGAGCGGCCGGGTCGCCTCCCAGGGCCGGTCGGCCGTCGTCTCGACGCCGTCCTCCAGATGACGCGCGGGCGAACGAAGGGCGCCCAGCACGCCGAGCGGCGCCCAGCTGAAGCGGTAGCGGAAGTCGTTCGGCACGGCCGGGACACCGCCGCAGTAGGAGGTGAGCCGGTAGGAGGCCGGGGTGTGCTCGCCGACGCGCGCCCGGGCCCGGCCGATGAGGCTGTGCGCGAAGAGGTGGTCGATGCCCGGGTCCAGGCCCGCCTCGGTGAGCACCACCACGCCCGCCGCCCGCGCCGCCTCCGCGTGCGCCAGCAGCTCCGGCGACACATAGCTGGAGCAGGCGAAGTGCGCCCCGGCCCGCACACAGACGGCCAGCAGCTCCGCGTGCTCCGGCGCCGGCAGCATCGACACCACGACATCGCCGGGCTCCAGCGCGGCGGCGAGGGCGGCCGGGGTGAGGGCGCGGGGCTCGGCGCGTCCCGTCAGGCCCAGGCGGGCCAGCGCCCCTGCCGCGCGGTCCTCGGTGCGGTGCCACAGCAGGACCCGGCCCGCCGTACGGCACAGGGCGGCCAGCCCGCTGCCGGTGGACAGTCCGGCGCCGACCCAGTGAACGGTCCCGCTCGCCGGGACACGGTCAGTCATGAGTTCGACTCCCCTCCTGCGATGCCGAGTTCACGGCAGGCCTGGTGGAACCGGTCGAGACAGCGGCCCCAGGCGCCGCCCGGGCCGAAGGCGAGCAGTTGCGGCAGCAGGGCCGCCGAGAAGTCGACGCTGGACTCCCGGGGCAGCAGCGACGGCAGGTTGTCGATGGCGATCAGGTCCAGCGGCGGCTCCTTGCGCAGCCGGCGCACGGGCTCGGTCCAGTCCGTCGTGCGGTCGTAGACCGGCAGGACGTTGAACGGGGAGCCGACGTCGCAGGTGACGTCGCACAGGGTGCGCAGTCGGCGGGCCGGGGAGTCGAGATCCTCCTCGCGCAGGAACGGCGGCACCAGGGTGGTGGCGAGGACCGCGTTCACCATCACGTCGTGCCCGAGCAGGGCCCGCCGGTCCAGGTCGCGGGTCTCCGCCAGGTCCCAGCGGGTCGCCTCGACGCCGGCCGTGCGGAAGGCCGTCCACGCGCCCCGCCCGCTGCGCCCGAGGGCGCCGATCACCAGCGCCCCGAACTCCGCGTCCCCGGCCGTCGGCCGCAGGACGGCGTCCAGGTCGTCCTTCGTCGTGGGCGTGAGCGGTGCCGTCAGCCGGCCCCGGTGCTGGAGCACGGCGAGCGCGGCGCCCAGATAGCCCGCCCAGAAGCCGAAGGCGGCGAGCCGGCGGCCCTCGTCGTCCACCAGGTACTCCAGGTCCAGCAGCGCCCCGCCGCCGGCCGTGAACCGGCGCAGCAGCTCGACGGCGCCCGGCTGCTGCTTGTAGGCGTGTCCGAAGAAGATGTGACGGTGGATCAACTCGGCTGGTTCGTCGGGGAGTTCCTTCAGCCCGAGGATCACGGCGTCGCGGGGGGCCGCCGCCCAGGAGCCCGCCGGGGCGCGGCGGCAGCCGGCCGCCTCGTACTCCTCGATCGGGAAGATCCGCTGCGGGGACTCCTCGACGGTCAGCGTCACCCCGCTGTCGACCAGGCGGCGGGCGTCGGCGGGGACGACCGGCGTGCGCCGTTCGGTCGTACGGGGCTCGTGGCGCAGCCACAGGTGCAGCTCGGTCATACCAGGTTGGCCTCCGGACGCGGGGCGTCGGCCGCGAACCGGCCGGCGCTCAGGGGGCTGATGTCCAGGAAGGGTACGCGGCCGAGGTACAGGTCGCGGATCACCTCGCCGACGGCCGGCCCTTGGAGGAAGCCGTGTCCGGAGAAGCCGGTCGCGTACAGGAACCGGGACACTTTCGGTGCCTCGCCGATCAGGGCGTTGTGGTCGGGGGTGTTCTCGTACAGGCCCGCCCAGCCGCCGGTGCGGGGCAGGTCGAGCAGGGCGGGGGCCCGCTGCCGCATCGCCTCGGCCAGTCGCGGGATCCACCGGTCGTGGGTGTCGGTGGCGAAGCCGGGCCGCTCGTCCGGGTCGGACATGCCGAGCAGCAGGCCGGGGCCCTCGCGGTGGAAGTAGAGGCTGGTGGTGAAGTCGATGGTCATGGGCAGTGTGGGCGGCAGGCCCGGCACCGGTCCGGTCCGGTCACGGCGATCTGCCGGCGCAGCGGCCGTACCGGCAGCTCCACGCCCACCAGGGCGCCGACCGCCCGCGACCAGGCCCCGGCCGCGCAGATCACCGTGCCGGTCTCGATCCGGCCGAGGGTCGTACTGACCGCCGTGATGGTGTCGCCGCGCAGCTCGATCCCGGTGACCTCGGTGTGGCGCAGGATGCGGGCGCCGTGGGCGCGGGCGGCGGTCGCGTAGCCGTGGACGACGGCCTCCGGGGTGCAGTGGCCGTCGTCCGGGGAGTACGCGGCGGCCAGCAGGCCGTCGGTGCTGATCAGCGGGGAGAGGCGGCGGGCCTCCTCGGGGGTGAGCAGGCGGCTGGGCACTCCGAGGGAGTTCTGAAGCCGCACGCCCGCCTCGAAGGAGGCCACCTGCTCGGGCGTGGAGAGCAGGAACAGATAGCCGACCCGGTGCAGCCCGATGTCCTGCCCGACCTCCTCCTCGAACCGGCCGAACGCCTCCAGGCTGCGCGCCCCGAGCTGGATGTTCAGCTCGTCCGAGAACTGCGCCCGCACTCCCCCGGCGGCCTTCGAGGTGGAGCCGACGGCGAGTTCGTCCCGTTCGACGAGGACGACGTCCCGCACTCCGGCGCGCGCCAGGTGCCAGGCGATGCTCGTGCCCATCACCCCGCCGCCGACGATGACCACCTCGGCCCGAAGGTTCACCCGCCGCCTCCTTCACCGCGCCGCACGTCCGTCGCCTGATCCTTTCCGGACCGCCGCCCGTCGAACCGGAAACCGGGCGTGTCTAGGAACCGTGGGCGACGGCGTCCAGATGGGGCAGGTGGTGGTCCATCCGCTCCCGCTTGGTCCGCAGATACGTGATGTTGCTCTCGCACGGCTCGATCAGCAGGGGCACCTGCTCGGCGACCTGGACGCCGTGCCGGACCAGCGCCTCCCGCTTGCGCGGGTTGTTGGACATCAGCCGTACCGAGCGCACCCCGAGGTCGCGCAGGATCTCGGCGGCCACGCCGTAGTCGCGGGCGTCGACCGGCAGGCCCAGCGCCAGGTTCGCCTCCACCGTGTCCAGGCCCTCCGCCTGGAGCGCCATCGCGCGCAGCTTGGCGAGCAGCCCTATGCCGCGGCCCTCGTGTCCTCTCAAGTAGACGACGATGCCGCTGCCTTCGGCGACCACCGCGCGCATGGCGGCCTCCAGCTGGTCCCCGCACTCGCAGTGCCGGGAGCCGAACGCGTCCCCGGTCAGGCACTCCGAGTGCAGCCGGGTCAGCACGTTCTCGGTACCGATCTCGCCGTACACCAGGGCCACTTGCTCGTCACCGCGGTCGTGGTCCAGGTAGCCGATCGCCTGGAATTTCCCGTACACGGTGGGCAGCGGTGCATTCACGACGCGTTCCGCGCCCGAACGCCGCGGGGACTTCTTGCCGAGTACTCCGATGTTGACGCCGGTGTTTTCTGTCATGATCTGATTCCTAAGCAGAGACGAAAGGCCGTGAAAAGATGAGTGGTTCGGGCGCGCGGACGGCGGCGTACGGGGTGGTGAGCGGCGTGGTGCCGACGGACACCACGCAGGACGTACGGACCCGGGGGGCGGGCGTTTCAACACAGGTCGCCGTCCTTCCCGTCGGGAGCTTCGAACAGCACGGTCCGTTCCTTCCGCTGGCGACCGACACGCTGGTCGCCTGCGCCGTGGCGCGGGAGATCGCCGCCGCGTACCCGGTGCACCTCCTTCCTCCGGTGACGGTCTCCTGCTCGCACGAGCACGCGGCCTGGCCGGGGACCGTCAGCATCTCCGCCGTGACCCTGCACGCGGTGGTCTCGGACATCGCGGCCTCGCTGCGCCGCTCGGGCGTCGACGCGCTGGTCGTCGTCAACGGGCACGGCGGCAACTACGTGCTGGGCAACGTCGTCCAGGAGGCCTCCGCGCGCGGCGAGCGGATGGCGCTGTTCCCGGCCGCCGAGGACTGGGAGACGGCGCGGGAGCGGGCCGGGGTGGTCACCTCGCTGCTCACCGACATGCACGCGGGAGAAATCGAGACCTCGATTCTTCTGCACGCTCACCCCGAATTCGTCCGCCCTGGTCACGAGTCCGCCGATTTCATCGCCGACGACCGTCGTCATCTGCTCACCGTGGGAATGTCCGCCTACACCGAATCGGGCGTCATCGGCCGTCCTTCCCTGGGTTCGGCGGAAAAGGGAAAGGAACTGCTGGCGAGCCTGACGGAATCCTTCGACCCGTATTTCACCCTGCTCACCTCGACGCCCGGCCGGGAGTGACCCTGACCGACGGCCCCCTGCCGACCGGGACCCGTGGGGGCGGCCCCGGTCGGCGGGCGGTCGTCGGGGAGCGGGTCGGAGGCCGGGGTGGAGGTGCCCGCGGGCCGGGGGTCCGGCGTGGGGCCGGAACCCGGCGCCGGGTCCGTGCCGGGCGTGGGGGGTGATGTGGTGGCCTTGGTGCGCAGGGTCTCGTACCAGCGCCGGAGCAGGACCACGGCACCGGGCAGGCTCGCCACGAAGCTGAGTACGCCGTAGACCACGGCGACCGCGACTCCGGTGTCCGCGCCGAGCCCCGCCGCGCCGAACGCCCACGCGGTGACGCCCTCGCGGGGACCGAAGCCGCCGACGTTCAGCGGCAGCCCCATGGCCAGCAGCGCGAGTACGGCGAGCGGCAGCAGCACCGCGACCGGCGCGGCCGAGTCGGCCACCCGGGCCGCCACGACGAACATGACCAGGTGCCCGGCCAGGACGACCGCGGAGGACAGTGCGACACCCGGCCCGCTCTGCCGGGACGCCAGTCCCTCGCGGGCCTCGCCGAGCATCTTGCGCAGCGCGCCGTGCCGACGGGCCGGCGGACGGTTCATCCGGACGGCGAGGACGACGGCCAGCGCGCCGACCACGGCCAGCACCACCAGCGGGGCGAAGCCACGGGCCTCTGCGCGCACCGGCGACGGCAGGGTCAGCAGTACGGCCGCGCCCGCCACGGCCAGCGCGATCTGCCCCGCGACCCTCTCCAGGACGACCGCCTTCACCCCGCGCCGGACGTCACCCGCGCTCTGCCCGTGCCGGACCGCCCGGTGCACATCGCCCAGAATCCCGCCGGGCAGCGCCGCGTTCAGGAACAGCGCCCGGTAGTAGTCGGCCACGGCCGGCCCCAGCGGCAACCTCAGCCGCAGCCCCCGGGCCACCACCTGCCAACGCCACGCGCTGCACACGGTGGTGACCACGCCGATGCCCAGCGCGGCCAGCACCGTCACGGTGTCGATCCGCCGCAGCCCGTCGAGCAGGGCACCGGTGCCGAGCCGCCACAGGAGGGCGGCGAGGATGACGACCCCGACGAGGGTGCCGACGTGGGTGCGCAGGGATCGGGAGTCACGGCGCTGCGGGGTGGAGGATGCCTGCGGGGGCGCCGGTGCGGGGTCCGGCTGCATGGCTGCCGGGTTCGGGGGCGTCGCGCCTGCGTGCAGCGCCTGCGCCTGCGCCTGCGTCACGCGCGTGCGTGCGTGAGCCGACTCAGGTGCCGCACCTGCCGGTTCCGCCGGTGCCGTACGCACCGGTGTCGTACGCGCGTACCCGCTCGTGTCCGCCCCCGTCGGCACCCTCGTGCCCGCTGCCGTCGCCCTCCCGCTCATGCCGTCCCGCCCCTCGGCCCAGGCAGCGCCAGGAGGTCGGTGTGGTGAACGGTGACCCGTAGGGCGCCGGCCGCGCAGGCGGCGAGCCGGGCGCTCAGGTACTTCTCCGCTCGGTCGCCCAGCTCCGGCCGTTGCTCGACGGCCGCGCCCACCCAGCCGCGCAGCCACTGCTCGGTCAGCGCGGCCTCCCCGGCACCGAGCCGCCACGGGCTGGCGTGCACCCGGACCGTCGCCCCGCGCTCGGCGAACGCCTCGCAGGCCACGGTGACCGCGTCCGGGCCGAGCAGCCCACCGCGCCGCTGGTGGGCGTTGAACGCCTCGGCGATCTCGGCGTCCAGCGGGTCCTCCGGGGTGAGTTCGACGCGGCCCGCGACGGAGAGGGTGAGCAGGGCGGGGCAGCCGGCGCCCGCGCAGGCGTCCGCCAGGGCCTCGATCTCCTCCCGGGTGAGCACGTCGAGCAACGCGGACGCGGTCACCAGCGAGGCCCCGGTCAGCGCGTCCGCGGTGAGCCGGGCCACGTCACCGCGCCGGGTCTCGACCGTGACGCGGCTGCCGTCGGCGGCGGAGCGCGGGGAGGCCACGGCGGCGAAGTGCAGCAGGTAGGGATCGCGGTCGTGCAGGATCCAGTGCTGGGCGCCGTCGAGGCGGGGCGCGAGCCAGCGGCCCATCGAGCCGGTGCCGCAGCCCAGGTCGTGCACGACCAGTCCGCCCGGCCGGCCCGGCAGGTTGGCCAGCCGGATACGCAACGGGTCGAGCAGTTCCTGCGCGCGGGCCGCGGCGTCGGCGCTTTCCCTCAGTTGCAGCCACTCGGGCGCGTAGCGAGGGGGTTCCTCCGGGTCGTCGTCCCGCAGCCGTACGGTGGCCCGCTCACCGGGCCGGGCCACGGGACCGGCACCGGCGATGACCGGACCGACAGCCCCGTCACCGGCGGAGCCGTCGGCGCTCCGGTCCCGCGCCCCGGAGGAACCCCCGGCACCGGCCTCCGCGCCGACCGCCTCCGCGTCCGCTCCTATGCCCCCGATCTCCACGACCGGTACCTCCTCGCTCCGCGCACGCGCGACACTCCGCACGGACTCGCCCGCCTTGGGCCCGGGCTGAGCCGGAATCAGCCCGTCCGGACCCGACCGGATCGGCACCGCCTCACCGGCCTCCCACCGCACCGGCACTACCTCACCGCCCACGTCCCCGTATCCGCTCACGCCGTCCTCCTCGGTGTTTCCGGGAGCCGGCCGAGGACCGCCGCCAAACTGCGGGCGGTGGTCGCCCAGCCGTCCAGGGCGGCGCGGCGGCTGCGGGCCGCGGCCTTGAGGCGGCGGCGTACGTCGGGTTCGCCGAACCAGCCGCGCAGTTCGGCGGCGAGCGCGGCGGGGTCCTCCGGCGGGACGAGGATGCCGGGCACCCCGCCGTCCGGGGCGCGGCCGACCGCCTCGGGCAGGCCGCCGACGTCGGTGGCGAGGACCGGGATGCCCCGGGCGAGGGCCTCGGTGACCGCCATGCCGTAGGTCTCGGCGTAGGAGGTGAGGACCATCAGGTCGGCGGCGGCGTAGGAGGCGTCGAGGTCGGCGCCGGAGCGGGGGCCTGTGAGGTGCAGGCGGTCGGTGAGGCCGTACCGGGCGATCAGCTCCCGCAGGTGGGCCACGTACTGGGGGTCGTGGCCGAGGCCGCCGACGCACTCGCAGGTCCACGGCAGGTCCCGGACCGCCGCGAGCGCCTCCACCAGCCGGTGCTGCCCCTTGCGCGGGGTCACGGCGGCCACGCACAGCAGCCGGGAGACGCCGTCGGTGCCGGGCGCGAGGGGCGCGATGTCCGCGCCGGGCGCGGCCACGTGCACCCGCTCGGGGGCGAGTCCGTGGTGGGAGACGAGCCGGCGGACCGCCCAGTCGCTGGTGGCGATCACCGCGGGCGCCGCCCGCAGCACCGCCCGCTCGCGCGCGTCCAGGTCGGTGGCGACGTCCGGGTCCAGGCCGGTCTCGTCGCCGAGCGGCAGATGGACGAGGACCGCGAGCCGCAACCGCTCGGCCTCGGGGACGACGGTCTCCGGGACTCCGCAGGCCACGATGCCGTCGAGGAGGACGACGGAGTCGTCCGGGAGGTTCCGGAGCGTGCGGGCGAGCGCTTCGCGGGCGGCGGCGTCCGGGCGCGGCCAGGTGCCGGGTACGGCGTGCCGGGTGACCTGCCAGCCGAAGCCGGGCAGGTCCAGGCAGACCCGGCGGTCGTAGGCGTTGCCGCCGCTGGGCGCGGCCGGGTCGTCGACGCCGCCCGGCATCACGAAGTGCACACTGCGCAGGGACATGGGGATGATTCCGGCGTTCGGGGCGGCGGTGGGCTGCGCGGGCACGTACGCGAGGCGGGCCCGCTCCACGGTCAGGTCGGTCACAGGCCACGCTCGTAACTCGCCCAGGCGATGTGCGACTCGTGGAGCGTGACGGCGATCCCGGTGAGACCCTTGGCGCCCTCGCCCAGCGCGCCCTTCGCGATCCGCTCGGCGAGCCGGTCGGCGACGACCTTCGCCAGGAACTCGGTGGAGGTGTTGATGCCGGCGAAGTCGGGCTCGTCGTCCAGGTTTCGGTAGTTCAGCTCGGCCGTGATGGTGCGCAGTTCCTGCGTGGCCAGGCCGATGTCGACCACGATGTTGTCCTCGTCCAGCTGCTCGCGGCGGAACGTCGCGTCCACGAGGAACGTGGCGCCGTGCAGGCGCTGCGCGGGTCCGAAGACCTCGCCGCGGAAGCTGTGGGCGATCATGATGTGATCGCGGACGGTGATGCTGAACAACGGACGACCCTCCAGGTGCGGCGCGTCTGGTCCCCCGCCTTGCCCGTCGGGGGATGCCGTGTAGTACGGCTCTTCGCTTCCCCGTGTTCAGCCGTTCCTCACTCTTTTCTCAGGTCAGGCCGGTCTCCGCGTACCGGACCCGGTGGCACAGGGCGGGGATCTCGCCGGACGCCAGCCGGGGCATCACCTGCGGGAGTTCCTCGAAAGCGCTCTCCCCGGTGATGAGCGCGTCCAGCGCCGGGTCGGCGAGCAGGTCGAGGGCGAGCGCCATCCGGTCGGCGTAGGTACGGCCGGACCGGGCGGCCGGGGAGACGGTGCCGACCTGGCTGCTGCGCACGGTGAGCCGTCGGGAGTGGAAGGCCTCGCCGAGCGGCAGGGCCACGCGCCGGTCGCCGTACCAGCTCAGTTCCACGACCGTGCCCTCCGGGGCGAGGAGTTGCAGGGCCCGGGTGAGGCCGGCCTCGGTGGCGCTGGCGTGGACGACGAGGTCGCAGTCGCCGAGGGCGTCGGCCGGTGCGGCGAAGTCGACGCCGAGCGCCTCGGCGGTCTTGGCGCGGGCCGGGTCGGCGTCGACCAACTGGAGGCGGACGCCGGGGAAGCGGGCGAGCAGCGCGGCGACCGCGCAGCCGACCATGCCGCCGCCGACCACCGCGATCCGGTCGCCGAGCAGCGGCGTCGCGTCCCACAGGGCGTTCACGGCGGTCTCGACGGTCCCGGCGAGCACGGCCCGCCCGGCGGGCACCCGCTCGGGCACCACGGTGACGGCGCTCACCGGAACGACGTAACGGCTCTGGTGCGGATACAGACAGAAGACCGTACGGCCGATCAGCGCAGCCGGGCCCGCCTCCACCACGCCGACGCTCAGGTAGCCGTACTTCACCGGGCCCGGGAAGTCGCCCTCCTGGAACGGTGCCCGCATCACGGCGTGTTGGCTCTCCGGCACCCCGCCCCGGAAGACGAGCGTCTCCGTGCCCCGGCTGACTCCGGAGTACAGGGCACGCACCAGGACCTCGTCCTCGGCGGGCTCCGCCAGGGTGACGTCACGCAGCTCTCCGTGGCCGGGCGAGCGGAGCCAGAACGCGCGGGCCGAGCGGTTCATCGGCATCCTCCTGAACGATCGGGAAGTTGTTCACGTACCGAGTTGTGCACAGGCCGCGCACAGTACGCGGCGTTGATCGACTCTGTCACTCGGCCGGAGGGTGTGCGGTGGCCCTGAACAACACGTATGACGCGAGGCTCCAGCAGGAGACCGCTGTGGGAGCGGGTGTGCAGATCCTGCTGCTGGCTCTGCTCGGCTCGGCGATCGGCATGGGGCCGGCCGGCTGGCTGACGGGGCTCGCCTTCGCGTTCGCCACCTGGGCGGTCCTCTCCCGTGCCCTGCACCGCTCCCGGCTGCGCTCCTTCGGCCCCGCGAACCGGGTCACGCTCGGCCGGTCCACGCTGGTCGGCGGGGTGACCGCGCTGGTCGCGGACTCCTTCGAGAGCGCGCCGCCGGTGACGCTGCTGGTCGCGCTGACCGCCGTGGCCCTGCTCCTGGACGGCGTGGACGGCAAGGTCGCCCGCCGTACCGGTACCTCCTCCGCGCTCGGCGCGCGGTTCGACATGGAGGTCGACGCGTTCCTGATCCTGGTCCTGAGCGTGTACGTGTCGGCGCAGCTCGGACCGTGGGTCCTCCTGATCGGGGGCATGCGCTACGCGTTCGTCGCCGCGGCCCGTCTCGCGCCCTGGCTCACCGCCCCGCTGCCGCCGTCCTTCGCCCGCAAGACCGTGGCGGCGACCCAGGGCATCTGCCTCCTCGTCGCAGGCGCGAACCTGCTGCCCCACCCGGCGAACCTGGCGATCGTGCTGCTGGCGCTGGGGTCGCTGGTGTGGTCGTTCGGGCGGGATGTGGTGTGGCTGTGGCGCACGTCGCGGGTCGTGCGCCCGGCGCCGGCGCGGCAGGTGCGGGAACTGGTGCCGTCGGGCCGCTGACGGCGCCCGGCAGAACCCTCCGGCACCGTCGTTCGGCTCCGCTCGCCGGAGTCCACGAGAGGTGACCGGGTGCGCCGGCCCCGGCGGGATGTCGGTGGGGCGTGGCAGCATCCGCAGCATGACGAGCACAGGTAGGGGCCGCGGCCTGGACATGTTCCGGGACGGCGACTTCCCCTTGTACACCCTGACCTTCGCACGGGACCTGTCCCCTGCCGAGCTGCTGATCCGCATGGGGGTGGACACGGAGACCCTCGGGTTCCGCCCCGCGACCGACCTGACGGACGACCTGGGTGACGACCTCTTCGACGAGGACGAACCGGTCGTCGTCGCCGGTGTCGACGGCCCGTGGGCGTGGGCATGGGAGCAAGGCGGAGTGCACGGACTCGACGCGCGGACCCTGAGCGCCGTATCCGCAGGCACCGAGGCCGTCGTGCTCCACCACAACGAGAAGCCGATGCACTGGTTCAAGTACGCGGTCGGGGGCAGCGTCGTCGTCGACTTCCACACCCTTCAGGCGATCGAGCCGACCGGGCAGGACCCGACGAGGCTCAACGAGCTCATGAGGCCGCTGGGACTCGTCCGCGGCCGAGTCGCCCCAGCCCACGGGGTCCTGGCACTGCTGGAGACCGCCTTCGGCATCGGCTTGACGGCGCCGGGCGACGAGGCGCGCTGGAGCGGCAGGCTGCGCCGCCTGCCGGAGTGAACGCACCCGTCCCGGGCGACGGCCCCACCGTGCCGCCGTCGGAGTGGTGTTCGGTCGGGAGCGGTTGTCACTGCCGGGCGATATCCTCGGAATCGCTTGTGACACATGTGTCTTCAGACCACGGGGGGTGTCCATGCACGGCCGTGATCACGGCTTCCCTCAGGACTGCCCGGGTGATCACCCGGGCATGTCGACCGAGGCCGGAATCGACGTCCAGCGGCAGCTGGAGTCCCTGATCCAGGACTTCCGGACCAGCGATCGCCCGATGCCGGTCATCGTGCTGCACGCCGAGGACCCGGCGGACGACGACCGCGTCACCGAACTCGTCGACGAGTTGCGCGAAGGCCAGCAGCGCCACGGGACGCGCCTGGCCGTCGCCCCGACCGAGCCGCAGCCGGGGGACGTCGACCCCCTGGCCAGGGCCACGCGGCTCCTGTGGGACCTCGGCGACTCCAGGAAGTGGGGCGGCCGGTCCGCCGCCTACCGGCCCTACGCCTTTCCCCGCCTCAACCTCGTCCGCGCCCTCCAGGAAGCCACCGAGGACCCGGAGATGCGCGAGCACTGGCCGACCGCCCCCGCCGGCACACCGGACGGCAACGCGCAGCGGGAGCAGGCCCAGACGCACCTGCTGCGCATCCTGGCCCGGCAGCGCTGGCGGCCCCGCAGACCCGCGCGCCGGCACCGGCAGCTGCTCCTCAACGACGTGCAGCAGTTCCTGCCCATGGGCGTCCTGGGCGCGTTCACCGCGCTGCTCACCCGCCCCGAGTGGTACGTCGCCGTCCTGGCGGGCATCGGACTGATGATCCTGCTCGCCGGCCTCAACCACGTCCCGGGACGCGCTCCCCTCTTCCTGTGGCTGCGCAGGGAGAGCCGGTGGTTCCTGACCACGACGTTCCTCCAGTCCGCCGCCCGCCGCCGGTCGACCAGCGTGCGGCTGCTGCGGCCCGTCCGCTCCTGGAGGGCCATAGCGGCCCGCACCTACGACGTGACCGAGGCGATGCGGGAGGGCGGCCCGTTCCCGCTCCAGCTGTACGTCCTGGCGCTGTTCGAGGATCTGCGGGACAACCACCGGCGCGGCAGCTGGGACCTGCGGGGGTTCAAGCGGACGCGTCCGCCGGTGCTGTTCCTGCGCCGGATCAGCCGGGAGAACGGCGGCGTCGAACTGATCAGGGCGGTAAGCGACGTCCGCAGCCGGCGCAGTGAGCTGGACCCGCTGCTCATCGTGGCGGGCGTGGCGGCGGGCGACGCGGCGCTGCTCGACCGCGGCACGGACACGGAACCACCGGCCGGCCTGCCGCAGCCCCCGCCCTGGCGCCTCCAGCAGCGCTTGCGGCACTGGTACGACGAGTGGGCCGGGAACCTCCGGGCCGACCAGTCGCCGAGCCGGACGAACGCCCTGCCCTGGGTGCTCAGGGTGCCGCTGCCCCGCGACGAGCTGGTGCAGCTGCGGCAGGCGGACTGGCGGTGCGTGCGGGCCAGGCACCGGCCGCCCGTCGCCCGCGTGGTGTGGTCGGCGTACAGCCTGCTGCTCGTCCTCGTCCTCATCGTCACCGCGGGTGTCGTCCACTCCCTCGAACTGCACCGTGCGTACTGCTCGGCGGGCCTGCTGAGCGCCGACCGCGACACCGTGCGGCGTCCCGCGCCCGGCGGCGGAACGGAGTGCGTCGGCATATCCACAGGAGACGTCAGGTTCGGCGCGTACCTCCCGGGCGGAGCAGACGGGGAGGGCAAGAGGCTGCGCGAGCTGGAGGACCTGGTGCGCGCCGAGAACGCCGACGTGGTGCACCACCACCCCGGCACGTACGTCACCGTGGTGTACGCGGGACCGCTCAGCTCCTCGCCGACGGACTCCTCCCTGGTCAAGGGCGCCGAGGAGCTGGCCGGCGTCTACCTCGCCCAGCGCGTGGTCAACGAGAACTACACGGTGAAACTCCGGGTGCTGCTCGCCAACGCGGGTGTGGACATGGGGCAGCAGCGCCTGGTGGCGGACGCGATCGCCGAGTACGCCGACCGCGACCCGACCGTCGTCGGCGTGGTCGGCTTCGGACGTGACCTCCAGAGCAGCCCCTACGTCACGCGCCGCCTCCACGCGGTGGGACTGCCCATCGTCTCCGGCACCAACTCGGCGTCCTATCTGCCGAAGCAGTTCTCCAACTGGTTCAGCCTCGCGGCTCCCGACGAGCACCAGGCGGAAGCCCTCGGCTTCGTCGCCCGGCAGCTACGCGCCCGGGAGAAGGACCCGTACGCGCTGGTGCTGGCCCGCGACACCAAGGATTCGCAGGACCGCTACACCAGCGAACAGGCGTCCTACGGCGGGAAGATGCTGCTCAAGGAACGGTTCCGGATGCTGCCCGAGCAGCGCTACCGGGTGGCGAACGGCAAGCCCGAACTGAGGCAGCGCGCTGAGAGCATCTGCCGGGCGGGGAACGTGCCCTCGGTGATCTACTTCGCCGGACGGGTCGAGGACATCGGTCCGCTGATGACCCAGCTGGGCACCGAACCGGGCTGCGCGAACCGGGAGATCTCCATCCTCACCGGCGACGACCTGAGCAAGGCCAGGTTCTCCGGCGCGGGCGGCCGTGACGGCGTGGCCCCGCGGATAACGCTCTACCACGCCGCCCTGGCCGAACTGAGGGAAGCCGCGTCCACGACCGCCTTCTACGAGGACGCCGCCAAGTACTTCCCCTGGCTGGCGGGCAAGGAGGCCACGTACGACGCCGACGACTTCGCCAGCGGCCAGACGGCCCTCGCCCACGACGCCACGCGCGCGCTGTACTGGGCGGCCAGCCTCGGTGACGTGCGCCAGAGCCGCGCGGCGACCTGGGTGAACCTCAGGGGTGTGAAGCTCGACGGGATGGCCACCGGGACGATCGACTTCACCCACGCGCCGCTGTACGGCGAACGGCGCGGCCACAGCATCGTGATCAAGCAGGTCCGCAGGACCCCTCAGGGCGTCTCGGAGACGAAGGTGCTGTGCAGCAGACCGGCCGGCAGCACCGAACCGCTCAGTGTGAAGGAGTGCTCGATCGAATGACCGGAACCGGACCGGGCCGGACCGGTCCGGGGAGGAGCCGAGAGGACGGGGCGGACCGAGCAGGGCCGGGCCGAGCCGAGCCGAGCCGAGCTGGACCGGGCCGGGCTGGACCGGGCCGAGCCGAGCCGGGCCGAGCCGAGCTGGACCGGGCCGGGCCGGGCCGGAGCGGGCTGGACCGGGGAGGACCCGGGCGGATCTGGGAGGACCGGGCGGACGGCTTCACAGGGATTGTTACGCTCGCCGGATGAGCATTCCGGCACCCGACGAGATCCGTGCGCTGCACGAGAAGTACGCGCCCACCGCCGAGGCGTTCGCCCTCGTCCACACGCACTGCGAGATCGTCTGGAGCATCGCCGAGCAGCTCCTGTCCGCGCCGCGCCTGCGCCACCTCGACGCGGAGCTGGTCCGCGCCGGCTGCCTCCTGCACGACATCGGCGTCTACCGCCTCTACGACGCCGACGACCGGCTGGACCACACGCAGTACATCCGGCACGGACTGCTCGGCCACGAGATCCTGGAGCAAGAGGGCTTCCCCGAGGCGCTGCGCCGGTTCTGCTCCCACCACACCGGAGTCGGCCTCACCCGGCACGACGTCCTGAGCCAGGACCTCCCCCTGCCCCCCGCCGACTACCTGGCGGTGACTCAGGAGGAGCGGCTGGTGATGTACGCGGACAAGTTCCACACCAAGTCCCGCCCGACAGCGTTCCTCACCGCCGACGAGTACGCCACCCACGTCCGCCGCTTCGGCGAGGCCAAGGTCACCGCGTTCCAGGCCCTGCGCGCGGAGTTCGGCGAACCGGACCTTTCGGGGCCGGTGCCGTGCGGTGGCGCGTCCGCCGGCGCCCGACCGGGTATGGCCGTGCTACCGCGCGGTGCCGCTGGAGGCCCAGCCGGTACTCGCTAGGAACGGCGACTGCCGGGCCGCTTCTACTTGCCACGCATCAGCTCCGCGTTGACGGCGTCGACACGTGCGTACAGGGGGCCTCCGGTGATGACGCCCTCACCCATACCCCGACGATACGGATCGACGTCAATCACGGTGACGAGCGCATTGCCCAGTCCGATCACCACCCACCAGTGCCGCTCATCCGCCCGCACCCGCCAGGTCGACTTCACCCATTTCCCGGTGTCCGTGCGCACCTCTGCCGAGACCAACTCCCAGCTTCCTGGATCGAAGCGTGTCAAGGTCTGCAGGGGCGCATCTCGCTCTCGGAGCCGTTTGGTCACGTGTGTGCCGTGCGCCCTCAGCTGTACCGGTTCGCTCAGGATGTGGCGGACTCGCGTGAAGAGTGAGTTGGGGCCTGTCTGGACGTGAAAGCGCGCGGTCTGAAAGCGGGGCGGCACGATGAACTCCTTGGAGCGGGAAAGCCTGAGACATGAACGGGATCAGCGGTGACGCCAGAGCTGGTGGAGCCGGAAGACATCCATCCGCCAGTGCATAGCGAGGGACGCATCCGGTACACGCTTCCAGCCGCGACTGTCGCTGATACGGGAGTAGAGGACCTGCGGTGACAAGTCGGCACCGGCGACCAGCGTGGACAGCGGTGACTCGTCCGCGGGTGTGTCGTGGTCGACCATCACGAGGAGTTCCCTCAGGTTGTCCGAATGAGATCAGGCAGCTCACCGCCTGTCCGTTGCCGCAGATCACTCCAGGTGATCACGGTTCCGGTACGTGCCGTGTCCTGGAGGACAGTCCGTACCCGGTCGGCGAAAGACACAGGGAGGCCCACCTGCACCCGAGCAGCAACGGAAACCGCCGTTTGCTCGAGCAGCTCCCATTCCGCCGCCTTCTTGGCAGGGATACGGACGAACCCCTCGGCCCGCAGGGCCCACGATGACGTCGGGTCACTGCCCTGCGGGCCCTGAGTACTGCGGCTCGTTCGGTCAGCGCGTACACGTGGTGGGGGTTCGGGGCCACGGCCGAGGTCGGCAGGGACAGCCGGGCGCGGAACAGTACTGACCCGATGGGCCGCGCGTCCACGATTCCGGCATGGACGAGGCGGCACTGAACGAGCGTGGTCCACTCAACCTGATGGCCGGGGAGGTGCGTTCCGATTTGGACAACGCGGGTGCCGTTCGCGGTCTCGCATCGAGAGCGCAAGGCGTATCCGCTGGCCTCAAGTTCGTATGGGGCGAGCTGACTGTCCGGCCCGTACATGCGCACGGTGGGCGATTTACCCGCCGGGGTGGCGAGGTGTTCCCCGTCGGCCTGCCACTGCCTGAACGAGCGCCAGGCCATCTGCACGTGGATCATGCGGCGCTTTTTCTTCGATCCAAAGCGAATCTCGATGGCGTCGCTGCGAGCGTTCTTCTGCTTCACGTACTGCACGGTGATGCTGGGCTGGCCCTGTCTGCGCAGCCATGTACTGAGTGCCTCAAGGATGTAGAGATGGTGGGCGCTGCTTTCGCCGCGTGCGGTGCGATTGCATCGGACCGGCGGCCTGTGGGCGAAGTGCGACTTCTTGTCGTCGCAAGCGCGCAGAGTGAGCAGTTTGCCCCATCCTCCGAGGAGAACACCACAGATGAAGGCATTGGAACCGTACTTCTCACGAAGTTGGTTCGCGGCCTGTTTCTCGAAGGGGAGAAGCTGAGGGATGTCACCATCAGGACCGTCTCGTACGGCAGTCTGTACGTTACGGGTGTCCTCTTCATCGAACCCAAAGATGGCCGGAGTCATCGAGGCCACCTCCTTGCTGCGCGTGTGAAGCCTCGAAGTCGAGTGCGACCGAACAATGATCGAGCAACGTGCGGCCCGTCACCGCATGGGGGCCGCGGACATCCTGTACCGCCGGCACTGTGCCGGTGCCGTCTTGAGGTCACTCGTAGGGAATTGTCGCATCCCCTTGCGGATCACGTCGATGGCGGGTGGTGCAACCGGTCAACGGCTGTGCTGCAGTCGCACAGGCTCATCGAGCACGGCGCGCGCACCGTCGAAGTCCGCCAGTCGCGCCGCGACCGTGGCAACCGCAAGGCGTTCTGGAAGAGCGGTGGAGAACTTCAGACCGCGCACGGCTCGACGGTCCACGTCGGGCAGGACGAGGCTCCCCCCGACGTTCGCACGAGCCGCGTGCCACTCGGTTGGGGTGATGTCTTCGCGCAGACGGAGCCAGCAGTCGGTGGGACGTTGCAGGGGGTCCGTGACCGACTGAAGCGTGGCGGCGAGGGTGGCGTTGGCACGGTAGCCGGCCCAGGTCCACCAGCGGATGTCGGCGCCCGCGTGTGTGATCAGTGTGCCGCCCGGATGCACGGTGCCGGGCCCGTCGCTCTCGCGCTGCTCGGCCAGGCATGCCTCGGCGCGGCGAGTGAGCGACACGGGCGGGTCCTCGCCGAGCAGCACCTCGCGCATGGCACGCGTGAGGGCATAGGACAGCCCGACGACTCCGCCGTTCATCCACTTGGCGATGCCGCCGCCGTCGGCAGGTTCGACGAAGACACGTTTGCGCAGCCAGTCGATGTAGGTGACCTGCCAGCTGCGTCCGCCGAGCAGCAGCCGTCGCGGGCCGGGGCGTTCCTCGGTGAGCACGCTCGGGTCGGTGCGGCCGATCTCCGTACGGCCGGACAGGACGGTGAACTGCGGCGGCGCCGTGAAGGAGGCGGTGAGCTCAATGAAGTGCCGCTTGCCGAAGCGGCGTTCCGCCTCTGGTCCCACGAACAGCATCCCGCCGTCGTTGTCCAGGAAGCCTTCCTCTGTGAGGAAGCGCAGGATGGGTGCGGCGGATCGGTCGAAGGGCGAGAGGCCGTTCCACTGCCCGTCCCACAACTGGTCGCCGAGCTTGTGCTGTTGCAGCGTGACGGCAAGGAGTTGTTGAGCGACCAGGTGGCGCGGCTCGGGTGGCGGCAGGACCGGCTCCACCCAGCCGCGTGCCCACAGCAGCAGCAGACCGGACGCCTGCAGCAACGTGTCCTTGCGGGTGGTCAGGAACAGACAGTTGCGTACGGTGCCGAGGCGCCGGCCGGTGCGGCCGATGCGCTGGAGGAACGAGGCAACGGAGGACGGTGAGTCGATCTGGATGACTCGGTCCAGATCACCGACGTCGATGCCGAGTTCCAGGGTTGAGGTGGACACGATGACGCAGTCGCGGGCTTCGGCGAAGGCCTGCTCCGAGCGGATCCGTTCGTCGACGGAAAGGGAGGCATGGGACAGGAAGACGGTCACCTCGCGGGCCCGGAGCGCGGCCCCCAGCTCCTCCACCTGGCGGCGCGAGTCGCAGAAGACGAGACGTTTCTCCCCCCGGTGCAGGGCGGCGATGAGCTTGGCGGCGTTGTCGAGCGAGCCCACGTAGTCAAGTTCCACCTCGCCTGCCGGCCTGTGAGACGGGCCCTCGGCGGCCTGTTCCCCATGTCTGGCAGCACCGACGGCGGGCAGGTGGGCGCCCGGTGCGACGACCTGCCCGGTGCGACTCCCGGCTCTGGCTCCTTGCAGCCAATGCAGCAGATGCTCCGGGTTGCCGACAGTCGCCGACAGGCCGACACGCTGGATGGCGTGGCCGGTGACCCGCTCCAGCCGTTCAAGTACGGCGAGCAGGTGCCAGCCCCGGTCGTCACCCGCGAAGGCGTGCACTTCGTCGACGACGACAGCGCGCACGCTTCCCAACAGACGCGCGTGGTCGGTCTTGACGCCGATCAGCATCGCTTCGAGTGACTCAGGGGTGGTCAGCAGGATGTCCGGCGCCTCGCTGCGGATGCGCTGCCGTTGGGACTCCTTGGTGTCGCCGTGCCACAGGGCGGCGCGCCGCCCCAGCCACTGGGCATAGGTGTCGACGCGGCCGACCAGGTTGTTGAGGAGCGCCTTGAGAGGGCACAGGTACAGCACCGAGGTGCCGGTCCACTGCTGTTCGGCCATCGCCGAGAGCAGGGGGAAGCAGGCCGCCTCGGTCTTGCCGCCGGCCGTCGGCGCCAGCAGTACGGCGTCCTCCCCCTGCATGAGCGGGGTGATCGCCGCACGCTGAAGGGGGCGCAGGTCGGGCCAGCCGAGAGTGTTGACGATGTGGTGCAGGACGACGGGATCGAGCTGATCGAGTACGTCGGCCCCTTCCCTGGTAGGCCCCGCCGCATCCGGGCTGTCCATGTCCGCCATCACAGCTCCAGGTCGATGTCGTCGGCAGACGCCGAACCGCCGGTGGCCGTGGCGGCCAGGTTCCGCTCCACGTCGGTGAGCTCGCTGCTCGCGACGGTCAGCTTGTAGTGCTGTCGAGGGTCGAAGTCGTCGAACTGGTCCACGCGGTCGAGCACGTCCCCGACGAGCTTCTTCAGGAACAGCCGGGGTGCTACACCCACCTTTCCGCCCAGCGCCCCGCCGACGGCCCGTGCCAGGTCCGCGACGTAGGCGTCGTCGACAACCGTCCGTACGCGCTCGGGCGAGGTGGCGGCGTCCGCGTAGAGGTCCCGGATGGTGACGCCGAGGTCTACGAGGGACTCCTGGGTGAAGCCGGGCAGTCGTATCTGCACCGCGCGGGGGTTGTCGAAGCGGGGATCGGTGGTGAAGTCGGTGGCAAGGCGCTGGGCGAGCGGAGCCAGGCGTTGGACGCCCTGCTGGCCGTCATAGAAGGCCGGCGTGCCGGTGATGACGAGGTACAGGCTGGGGAAGCGGCCGGAGTGCACCTCGTCGATGAGCTGCCGCAGCGCGTTGAGCGCCTTGTCGCGGGCGTCGGAGCGGACCCGCTGGAGCGTCTCCACTTCATCGAGGACGACGAAGAGCCCGGTATGCCCGGAGTCGCGCAGCACGGTGAGCATGCCTTGCAGGAAGCCGAGGGCGCCGAAGTGGTCCAGGTCCCCACGCACCCCGGCCGACCGACGCGCGGCAGCGGCCACATGCGGCTGGCCGCCGAGCCACGCCAGCACGGCAGCGGCGGTCGCCTCGTCGCCGTCGGCGAGGGCCGCCCGGTAGCCGCGCAGGGCGGTGGCGAAGGACGGCGCGTGCCGGGACACTTCGACGAGCCGTGCGACGAGCAGCTTCTCCACCTCGCCTGGCAGCTCCTCCTCGGTCGCGCCGGCCGCGAGGGCGTCCTCCTCCAGGGCGTAGAACCAGGCGTCGACCACCGGGCGCAGAGCACTGGGCGGGAAGCTCGACGTGGTGAGCCGTTCCGTGAGCCTCCGGTAGACGGTCTCCAGCTTGTGCAGCGGTGTCTCGTTCTCGGAGATCTGGATCTCGGCCACGGCGAAGTTGCGCCGTTTGGCTCGCTCCCCCAGCCAGCGGGTGAAGAAGGTCTTACCGGACCCGTACTCACCGCGCACGGCCTTGAACACGGACCCGCCGGAGGCGACGGCGTCGAGTTCCGCGTCGAGGGCCGCCTCGTACCGGTCAAGGCCGGTGGCGAGCAGATCGAGCCCGCTCTCAGGTACGGCCCCGCGGCGCAGGGCGTCGATGACGGAACGGCGGCGGGCGGCGCTGACCTGGGCGGGGCGCTTGGATCCGGTGGTGCTCACGGGGACCAGTGTTTCATCTTCCCGTGCGCCAGGCTTCGGCGATGAATCACGATGTCCGGTTCGTAGGCAAGAGGCAGGTCTCACCCCGAGGCCGTTCGCGACCTCGGGGGCTCCACGTTGGTCACCCAGGTGGCAACGCTCGACATTCGCTCTCCGTCGTGGCGCGCCCCGTCCCTCCTGTCGACGTGACACCGGCGGCGCATCGGCACTCCGCGCGGTAGTCGCGGGGTCCCCTATGCTCGCGAGGCAATTCGTATGAGATGGATTCAGGGGGCGGAGCCGCATGGCCGATGAGATCAAGTACGAGTACAAGACCGTGCAGACAGTCCGTGGCACAGACAGCTTGGTGATCTCGAAGATGCAGAAGGACGGCTGGGAGCTCGTGGAGCAGGCGCAGGGCAAGCTCCGCTCCACCCTCAGCTTCCGTCGGCCGAAGAAGCCGCAGCCATGGCTCCTGATCGGCACGGCAGCCGCCGTCCTCGCGATCCTGGCCATCGTCATCGGCGTTGCCTCAGCCCTCAGCGACGGAGACGAGAAAAAGGACGAGGCAGACAAGACGACGGCTGCTGCGGGTGCAGGGCCTTCCGCTGAGCCGGCTCCGGCCGTGACCAAGTCAGCTGCCGACGAGGTGACTACGCCCCAGAACGATCCGAAGTTCGCAGCCCTACTGAAAGCGGACTCTTGCGATGACGGGAATCTGGACTTTGCGACCAGGCACAAGGGCCGGACCATCGCGTTCAACGGCTCCATCGTGAACATGGCACCCTACGGTGACTACGACACCCGCTACGACTTCCTCCTGGGCCCCGGCGACAAGGGACCGAACACGACGGCCGGCCCGGCCTTCAAGTACGAGGACGTCAACATCTCCGATCTGAAGCTGACCGGCAAGAAGATCCCCGCCACCGTGGGCACAGGCGACAAGTTTCGCTTCGTCGCCAAGGTGGGAGAGTTCAACGCCGACCAGTGCCTCTTCTTCCTCGACCCGATCTCGACGGAAACCCGGTGACCTGGAGGGGCAATCGCACCCGCAGGCCTGGCCGGACTGGCCCATGGAGCGCCGGACAGGGACGTGAATAGGGATCCCGGCACCTTCCTCTGCGAACCGGCTTGACCGTCACCGAGGAGCACTGCTGGAATCACTCTCCGTACAGGCAACAGGGCGGGAAGTGGAGTCACATGGCGGCCCTCGACAACGTGAAACTCAAGGACGTACTGGCGGATGTCGCCTCCGGGTCCTTACAACTGCCCGACTTCCAGCGGAACTGGAAGTGGGACGACGACCGGATCCGGGCGATCATCGCGACGGTCACGCTCGACTATCCTCTCGGTGTCGTGATGACGCTGCAGACCGGCGGCGCCACCCGGTTCCGGTCCCGGACCCTCACCGGCGCGCGGCCGGACGGGGATCCGGCTGCCGACCTCCTGCTGCTGGACGGGCAGCAGCGCCTCACCTCACTCTTCCAGTCCCTGTGGCTGGACGCCCCGGTGGAGACGGCGGACTCCCGGGGCAAACCCATCCAGCGGTGGTACTACGTCGACATCGCGAAGGCCGTCGGGCCATCCGCGGACCGGGATGAGGCCATCGTGTCCGTCCCGGCCGACAAGATGCTGCGGACGGACTTCAACCGCACCGTGGTGCTGGATCTTCGCACCACCGAGGCCGAGTGCGCGGCCGGTCTCTTCCCCCTCCACTTCGTCTTCGACGCCCAGCGCGTCAACGAGTGGAAGAAGGCGTACATCAAGGCCGACGAGGACCGGAACTGGGACCTGTGGGGCCAGTTCGACGAGGCGGTACTCCAGCAGGTCCGCGCCTTCCAGGTGCCGATGATCCGGCTGGCCGCCTCCACCTCCATGGATGCCGTCTGCCCGACTACCTGAGGCTCCTGGACGGAGACCAGACGAAGCAGTCACTCGCCGAGCAGGCCGACCGCAACTGGGAGGCGTTGAAGTGGCCCAACATGCCCCGCGAGCAGTTCATCGGCCTGCTGAAGCGGGTGAAGGACATCCGCAACCGGATCGCCCACTTCGACGAGAAGCCGCTTCCATCGGAGATGATCGACGAGCTGACGACCTTCGCGAAGGTGCTACGGGCATTCGCGTCGTGAGGTGGCGGGACGGGCCCGCTCCTCGCTCAACGCGGACTGGGCTGCCTTCACCGCCTACGCGAGTGACCCCCACCTGACAACGGATCACTCGGGGTGCCTCCAAGGCCCGCGCTCTGGAGGCACCTCGAGCTGTCTCTTCAGTCCGATTTAAGGGCGAACTGCTCGCGCAGCAGCGCCTCGTGGAGGCGCAGGGTGCGGCCGTCCGGCAGGGTCTCCAGGACCTGGACGCCGTCGTAGTTGAGGAGTTGCCGCAGGACGGCGGCGAAGCCGTCGCCCCGGGTGACGGGCATGCCGGCGCGCTGGGCGAGCGCGGTCACCGGCAGGGTGCCGCCCGCGTCCAGCAGGGCGGTGAGCGCCTTGTGCACCTGCTCCTGCTGCGGCTTACGGGCCAGGCCACCGAGCTGGGCCTGGTATGTCTCCGAGTCGAGCAGCGCCATCACCAGTCTCTCGGGCCGGGAGACGACGACCGGGGTGAGCAGGGCGTCGTCTCCCCCGGTGGTCAGCGCGACGTCGAACAGTGTGTCGTGGGTGCGGGCGACTTCCGCCTGATCCTTCTTGACCTTCCCGGTCGGCTTCTTGGAAGCAGAGACCGTTCCGGCCGCAGGCTGGGTGGTGGGCTCGCTCGCCAGTGACGTCCTTCCGGTCTCCTCCGGGGCCCACCAGTCCGGCCGCTGGTCGCCCAGCTCCCGCCACCCTTTGGGAGGCTCCGCACCGAACGGCAGGAAGGCGAGCACCGGGATGGTGACCTCGGCGAGGGAGGCCCCGCCGTGGTAGCCGGCCTTGAGGGCGGTATAGCGGGAATCGGCGTCCCAGAGGGCAACGACGGACGCGCCGGGTTCCGGCCAGACCACCCGAGATCCGGACAGGGCGATCTCACGTTCGGCGAGCGGGCCGTCGCCCGGCAGGCGGTGGCGGGCGGACGCGGGATCGACGGAGGTGTCGACCTTCGTGCCGTGCCGGTCGACGACGTGGCCGTGGTCACTGGTGAGGACGACCGCCATGCCCTGGTTGGCCGCCACCCGCAGCAGGTCGCGCAGGCCGGGCACGTCGTCGATCCGCCAGGCGCCGTCGCCGAGCTTCTGCTCCTTGGCGAGCCGGTCGTCGATGGCGTTGAGGACGACGGCGACATGGGTCCTGCCGTCGGCCAGCGCCTCGGTGAGCGCCGGACCGAAGATGCCACCCGCGGCCTCGGTACGCAGGTCGTCCTTGTGGAACACGGCGGCCGGGGTCCCGCCCCACAGCTTCAGTGCGGGGAAGAGCCGCTTCTCGTCTGCCTGGGTGCCCTTCATCAGGGTGCCCGCGAAGAGAGAGGTGCGGGACACGGCCGTCACGGTGGGCAGCGCAGCGGCCATCGCCCGCCGGTGCGGAGTCTCACCCTCGGGCAGCGGGTCGAACTCGGCCCAGGAGCGGCGCAGTTCCTCACCGAGTTCGTTGGCAATGGCAGCGCTCATACCGTCGAGCACGAGCAGCAGCACTCGCCGCTCCTCCCCGCGCCGCACGACCGGGCCGACCACGCGGTCGAGGAAGGTCTCGACGGTGAGCATGCTGCCGGGCTGGGTTCCGGCCTCCGTCCAGGAGGCCAGGGAGCGGGCGAAGGACGCGTCGATCTGCCGGCGCCGGTCCCTGACGCGGGTGCCGAGGGTGTCGTAGGCGGCCTTGAGGACGGGGTCAGAGTCGCCGCCGGCCTCGATGTGCTCCAGGGCGAGGTCCGCCCAGCCGGTCTCGGCGACGTGCCGCTGTATGGCGTCGGCCACGGTGGGAGCGTCGGCGGGCGGATCGGTGACCAGCCAGCGGGCAAGGCGCTGGCCCATGCGGGCGCGTTCGATGCGGGCGGATTCCTCGGGCTCGGCGGCCAGCCGGTGATCCTCCAGGGCACGGACGGCGTCCGTCACCGAGGTCATGTCACCCGCCGCGAGGGCTCGGCCGACGGCGGTGAACCGGGCCTCGAGTCCACCGCGCAGGACCGGGCTCGCCGCCACGGCCTCCTCCGCGCCGAACTGGCGGGCCAACGCGGACGCCCGGTCGAGCACGATGCCTGTGGTGCGGCGCGCCTCGCGTGCCCGCTCGGCATCAGTGCCGCTGGTGCGGTGTCCGGTTGCCAGCAGCGTGGTCACGTACTCGTCGGCGGCCCGGCCGAAGACGGTCACCAGGGCGTCGAGCTGCTCGCCGGTCGCCGGAGGCTGGTCACCGAAGTAGCGTTCGGCGCGGCCCCTGGCCCGGTACGTCTCGGGGGCGGGTTGGGCGTGTTGCCACAACGCCGCGCAGACGAGGCCGAAGGCGGCAGCGTCCGCGCCGCGTTCGGCGTCGACGAGGGCGAGCAGGGCACGGCCCGCAAGGCCCGCCTGATCGCCCTCGCCGAGGAAGTCGGCCAGTCCGGAGCGTTCGGGGCCGCGCAGGGCCAGGAACCGTTCGGGGGCTCCGGGCCGGGTCGACCAGTGCAACAGGGCTTGGGCGTCGAGCCGGTCGTCGCCGGGGCGGCGCGTGCCGCCCTCGGTGTCGTAGCGGCCCACGCGCAGACGGCGCTGGGCGAGCGCGGTGAGTGCGTACTGGCGGGACAGCCAACCGCCGGGCACGGCCGGCCAGCCGCCGGGCGGGGTGGCGTCGAGCAGAGCCTCGGCGGCCCAGTTGACGTCCTTGAGCCGGGGGTCTATCTGCCGGGCGCCGAACGCCTCGCGGACGACGTCCCAGCTGTCAACCGTGTCGATGCGCAGCTTGTGGACGCGGGCGAGGATCGCCGGGTCCAGTTCGTTCTGCTCCCGGTCGGTGAGGACGACCAGCACGGCGGGGCCGGGGCGACGGCCCGCCAGGTGTTCGAGGACGAGTTCGTGGACGGCGAGCGGGGACGACGCCACCGCGACACCGGCCGTGAGTCCCTCACCCCAGACGGGTTCGGCGGGGCCGTCCCACTGCGGCGCGGACCGCAGCAGCACGGCCCGGCGCCGCCCCTGCTCCTCCCCCGTCAAAGAGGCGGCGAGGTGCGTCTGGGAGGACAGGTACTGGGCGACGGTCGCGGTGTTCAGCCGTACCGCGCCCGGTGCGGCGGTGGCGGTGTCCGTCATTCGATGACCTGCCAGGTGATCTCGATGGTCGCGTTCGGGTGGCGGGCCGCCAGTTCGGCCAGCTCCGCCTGGAGGTCGGCGGCGGCCCGGGACACGGTCGTGCTGCGGCGTCCGGACTTCCGCGCCGTGCCACCGCTCCCCGAGGAGGGCACCTCCTGCGGGGTGTAGGGGATGCGCGGGTCACTGGTCGGCGTGTCCAGGGACTGGTCGTCGGCCGTGGAAGGCTGGGGTGTGATGGGCACGGGCGGCGGGGCGGCCTGGGTGCGCCTGATCAGGGAGACGACCTCGCGCTGGGTGCGGGCGAGCGCGTCGCGCAGGTCGGCGGTGCGCTGGTCGTCGCGGGCGACGTTGCGCAGCGAGTCGAGCAGCACCTCACCCTCGGGGCCGAGCCCGGCGGCGAGTTCCAGCGTGCTCCAGGGGGCGGAGGCGACGGCCTCCGCAACAGCGCGGGCCTTCTTGATGGAGGTGCCGTACCGGTCGGCGCTGGTGTCGCCCAGGTCGAAGGAGGCGAGGGCCTCCACGGTCTTCTTCGCCCCGGCCGCACCCTTGCCGGCCTCCGCCGTGAGCGCGTCCAGCAGTTCCAGGGAACGTCGGGCGAGGGCCAACCGCCCGCTGTCGGCGGTCTGGTCGAGGCCGAGGAAGAAGGCGTGGGCCTCCAACTGGTGCACGAGGTCTGCCGCGTGGTCCCGGTGGCCGCGAGCGGCCTCGATGATCTGCCGGGCGAACTGGTTGACCATTCGACCGCGCAGCAGGGCGGGCGGCTTCGCCCCGAAGATCGACTCGAAGCGCTGCCGCGCGGTGTCCCAGTCGGACTCGGCGGGCAGCGGCTGGCTGCGCAGCGCGTCGTGGTCCTTGATCGCGGTCAGTTCGGGCGCGGGATCGAGGACGGTGCCACCGCGCACCCACACCCGGTCGTCCATCTCGGCGAAGGCGGCGACGACGAGCCGGGCGAGAAAGTCGGGCAAGCCGCGAGGGTCGGGCTTGTCGGTCCAGTCGGTGAGCGTGATCAGGGACAGGTCCCCGGTTACCCCCTGCGAGCTGGCGAGCTGCCGGAAGTGGTCGGCCCAGTAGCGGGACAGCTCGAAGTACGCCTCCTTCTGCTGCCCGAGACGCAGCGGTCCAGCGATCCGCTGCATAACCTTGCGGTCGGCGGCCGGGACCTCCACCCGCCCGTCGCGCGCCTCGGCGGCGGCCCGGACGTGGGTGAACACCTTCTTGGTGTCGGCGGGCTTGACGGCGGTGCCGGTGGCGTCGGGGTCGAGGTCGGGGTGGGCCGGGTACTGGTGGGCGAGCAGCTTGCCTGCGACGTGCCGGATGCCGTCGTGCAGGCTCTGCCCGAAGGACAGGGTGAGTCCGTCGACGTCGGGCAGGGCGACGAGGTGGTCGTCGAAGTCGGGCACGACGTCGACGGCCTGCTTCTGCGCGAGCCCGTACGCCTGCTTGAAGGCGCCCTTGACCTGCTTGAGCAGGGCCTCGCGCTGGGTTTCGAGCAGGCCCTTGGCGCGGCTGCGGTTGTCGGCGTTGAGGTGGCCGGCGTACTGGGTGTCGAAACGGTGCTCGTCGGCGAGGGCCTTGTCGATGACGACGAGGCGCCGGAAGTCGGCGAAGCGCTGCGCGGACAGGTGTGCGGGCAGCCAGGCGACAGTGCGGGACCGTTCGCCCTGCTGGCGTTCACGCAGCCGCTGGATGCGGTTGACGTCCTCGACCGGACCCCACTCGCCCTCGTCGAAGGGAAGGTCTATGGCGATGCGCCAGCGGCCCTCCTCCTGCGGCATCAGGTCGTGGTCGGGCAGTTCGTCCTCGTCTGCGACGTTCCCGAAGACGATCTCGGCGGTACGGGCGGTGCCGCGCCAGGTGAAGCTGAGCTGATCGCTCAACTGCCCGTGTTCGACACCCAGTTCCTCGGACAGCAGACGGCGGGCGAGCGCGACGCGGTTGCCCGGGTTGTCGTTGACCTGGGCGTTGGCGATGACGGAGTCCACGTCGACGCCGGACAGCTCCAGCCGCACGCCGGGGTTGGCGTCGGTGCCGGTCTCCTTGATCTCGGGGAACCGGGCCGCCCACTCGGCGACCTTGTTCTTGATGATGCCGACCTCGGCGCCAGGGATGGGGGCGAGAACCGATCCGTGGTTGAGCGCGCCGAGCCGCCGGATGGTCAGCTCGGACAGCGCGGGCACGCTGGGCGCGAGCGCGGAGAGCAGCAGGGTGCACACGAGCCGGTTGTCGCCGACGAACATACGGCAGCGGTTGGCACGCTGCGGGTCGGCGATGGTTTCGGGCCGGTTGCGGTACTGCTCGACGTCGTCCTCGGTGATGTCGTAGGAGCTGAGCAGGTAGGGCCGCAGCTTGGTCTTGTAAAGCTTGTCGGCAGCCTCGAAGACGACCTTCAGGCTGTCGGTGAACGGCTTGTCGCCGCCCGCAGTGATCACCGGGTAGAGGTCGCCGACGGGGATGAGCTGCCCGAGGCGGATCTCGTTGCGGTGGTCGGCGAGGAGCTGGCCCATCAGCTTCAGACCGGTGCGGGAGCGCTGCAGCGCGGACGAGATGTGGACGAGGGTGTCCATGAACGCCGGCGAGAAGGGGTAGGTCAGCCGGAACGACTCCGCGTCCGCGCCGGTCGTTCCCTTCTCCGAGCCGAGCAAGGTGTCCCACACCTGCGGGCCGACCCGCTTGGTCTGCTCGAAAGCCACGTCGACCAGCTTCGCCGCCTCGGCGTCCTTGGGCTTGAGGAGGCGGGCGTGGGCGATCTGCGGGAGGTTGCGGTCCTCCAGGGTGATCTTGTCGAAGCGGCCGGAGGCCAGGTTCAGGGTGTCCTGGATGGACGACTCGGCCGCGCCGGACACCTCCTCGCCGACCAGTTCGCGCAGGTCGCGCTGGCGGGCGATGAAGGACACGACGGGGATGGCACGGCGGGCGTCGCCGCCCTCCACGAAGTTCGTGATCTTGCTGGCCTCGCGCGCCACGAACTTCTGGTCGTGGATGAGGGTGGCCAGCCAGAGGATCAGCTCGTCCATGAACAGGATCAGGCCGTCGTAACCGAGCGCTTTGGCGTGCTCCGCGATGACGGACAGACCGGCGTCCAGGGAGATGAAGCCGTGCTCGTCCTCGGCGGCGTTCTTCATGAAGCCGGGGAGGAGGTTGGTGCCGGCGTCGTTGACCAGCTTGGCCCGCAGTTCGGCCGGGGTGGAGGGGTTGGTGAGGTTGAGCGGGACGCCCGCCTCGTGGTTCTCCTCGGCGGCGAGGGCGATGTCCAGGAGCTGCGGGGTCCAGGCGAAGCCCTCGCCCCACTCGTCCTCCTCCCCGTCGTCCGCGTCGCTGCCGCCCAGGCCGCGGATGACCGCCTCATCGCCATAGGTGGCTCGCTGAGCGCGGATGTCGTCGAAGAGTCCGTCGGTCCGGTACACCTGCGGGGTGGGTGCCTCCGGGTGGAGCTTCTTGACGTGGTGCACGTACCCGCCGAGCACGCGCTGTTCCAGTGCCTTCGCGCCGAGCATGTGGTAGGGCACGAGCAGGAACTTCTTGCCGTCCGTGGTCAGCCACTCGTGCTTGGTCAGCACCGGGTCGAACTCGGTGCGGGCGCGGGCGGCCGGGTTGCCGCTGAGCAGTGCGTACAGCACCGCCATGAAGTGTGACTTACCGGAACCGAAGGAGCCGTGCAGGTACGCCGCCTTGGAGCGGTGCCCGTCCAGCGCAGACTTGATGAGATCCAGCGCCTCGTCGAAGTTCTCCAGCAGCCGCTCTGTGACGACGTAGTCCTTGAGCGCGTGCTGGGCGCCCTCGTCTGTCGTCGCCTCGGCTAGGGACAGCACGAAGTCCGAGGTGGAGATGGACTCCTTGATGTCGATGACATCGCGGAGAAGGGGCGGCTGCTGGGCCATTACCGGTCACGCTCTCCATCTGGTGGCCTCCGCCACCGCTTGTACTTGATCGTTTGGGTGCCTGGTTGTCGGTTGGCTGCCCGACCGGACCCTCGGTGGTCAACGGTATGGCACCCAAGAAGTACACCGTGACGCTTCCCGACGAGCCCGCCGAGGCCGTCCGGGTCGAGGTCCGGCCCCGGCGGCTTCAGCCGTTACGTCACGCACGCCATAGAGCGCCGGCGGGAGCGCACGATCGTCTTGGGGAGCTCGTCGACTGGCTGGAGGCCGGATACGGCCCCGTCACCGAGGAGGAGCCGGCTCAGGCCGAAGCCGAGCGCCAGTAGATTGAGCGCAAGCACGTGAGCTCTCCCGGACCCGCCGGGCCGCCGCCGAGAACGCGCCTGAGCGGCCTCGCGAGGCAGTTTGACGGGTGAGGGGGTATACCCGCTCGACAGCGAGGGCCTCTCCCGGACGGCCCGAGGGGAGGCCGACATGAAGAGGCGCCTCAAGGTGGCCAAAGCATTCCGAACCCGGGTCCTGACCACGCCGATGCCCCACATCGCGGCATACGATCCGACGCGCTGCCCGCCGGTCTGGCGCACTGAGCGCCCTCCTAGCTCCGTGCCGAGCCGGTGACCGGGGAGATCGCCGAGGAGGCGACCAGCCTTCTCAGGGAGACGGGTCTGCACGGCCACAAGTACGCGATCGACGCGCCCCTCGCCGCCGTTGCCCTGCGACAGCCCGGCCCGATCGCCGTGTTCACGTCGGACGAGGACGGCATGCGCAAGCTGTGCGTCGACCGCGTGGCCGACGTAAAGCTTTGAGCCGAACACGGCCCCCCTCTCACTGTCTGCCCTGGTCACCGCCTCTGGGCGGCGACGGCAGGCCGCCTTCCGTGCCCGGGAGGTCCGGCAACCGGACGGGCGTCCGCTGTCCCTTGCGCTGTATACCCCCTCGATCAAGATCGATCAACCGACAGCGTCCGCACTTTGAACGGACGGAACCCCGATCAGGACCGTCGGACCAGTCCTGGGACCTGTAGGGCAGTCGAAGGTTCAAACGCGGTGGAAGACGTCGAGAGGGCCGTAAGCAGTCGGCTTGCTGTTGGCCAGCTCACGGTGGTTGCCCACGCGGTCCCGGAGGATGCCGACGGTGTCGGGCCACACGGTGAAGTGCCCTCCGTTGCCGACGAGGATGCGGTCCCAGTCCTGGGAAGCCGAAACGCCGGCTCGGTCGATGACGAACCCGCGGCAGTCGGCCGCATCCTGATCGAGCGTGCGCACCAGTGCCGCGACCGCCTCCTCGCGGTCGGACGCGGGGACGTCGGTGAGGCGCAGCGTGATGCTCTGCGTTGTCTCGTCCGTGCGTCGCACAATGCCGGTCAGGGACTGGTCGTAGCCCTTCCAGCAGGTGAACTCAGCCTTCGCGTATCGATCGTCGGCCAAGGCGGCGGCCAGGGCTGCGCCATCCCCCATCAGCGGCTCACGGTTTCCGACCGGCGTCTCACGGAACCCGAAGAGAGCATTGGTCAGCGGGTGCACGGCGGAGAGCCCGGCGTCCTCCATATGCGTGAGGAGCTGCTGGGCACGCGCGCTGTCCAGTTTCGGCACGTACCAGGTGAAGAAGCCCGCAGCCTTGGACGGGGCCGCAGCAGGAGCGTGGTCCGGGAACTCCTCATGGAAAATGTGCCTGGCACGTTCGTCGGACACCACAGGGACCGTGTAGTTGTTGGCCCGGATGTGGTCCAGGAGCTCCTGCGGCAGAGCAGCGTGGTGACGACGTACGTAGTGCGTGAGATCGACGGGCCAGAGCCAGGTGCCATCCGTCATCAAAGATCCGGAGCCGACGATCCACTCTTCGCCGGTGAGGACGTCGCGCTCGGCGCCCATCGTGGTGTAGATCTCCAGGGCCGATTCCAGGTAGGCGAGGATACGGTCCTCGTCCCAGGGCCCACTGTCCTGTACGGCATCGCGCAGCGACGGCGCATCGTCCGCCGTGGTGGCCTGACCGCCGATCTCCCGGTAGAAGCCCGCTCGCTTGATCATTTCCACTCCTGTGAGCCTGCCGCTAGTGGGCCATGGGCAGGTAGGTGCGCCAGTAGCCATTGTTGCCGATGGTGGGGGTCTGGTTGAGGCCGAGCTGGGGGGACGTTCCCACCTTGCTCGTCGGCGCCGTCACGGGCACACCGAGCTCGTTGGCGACGGACTGCGCGAGAGGCAGCTCGGGCGGTCTCGCGTCCGCGCCCGAGTAGCAGGAGATGAGGCGCACTGGCTCGCCGTGGTAGTTGGGATTGCTGCGGATGGCGTCAGCGATGTGATTGGGGTGCACTTCGAAGTCCGTGAGGGTCTTTCCCGCGGCGTTGACGCGGCCGGGCACGAACACCCCCTCGTCCGTGCCGTGGACTACCACGTCGTGTACGCCGGGGACCCGGGCGACCCGTTGCAGGTTGTTCAGGGTGCGTTCGTCGTAACCCACCGTGGTGGTGTTCTTGCCGAAGTAGACCGGGTCGCCCGAAACCAACTCGTAATCGCCGGCCCGCGCCGGTGCGGCGGGGATCTTCGAGTCGGGGGACTGGATCAGCTTCCACGTACGGGACTTGCCCATCTCGTCGAGGGCCGCGCTGTTCAGCCGGAAGCCGTTGAACAGGCCCTCCATTCCGCCGTTCTCGGCGACGATTCGGGCTGTACTCCCACCTGCCCCGAAGGCGCCGCCGAACTCCATGCCATAGAGGGCGGAGTCGCTCACCTCGTCGAGGCTGAGGCCCTTGCTCTCGCCGGTGGCGATGGCGACGGGCTGAGTGACAGCGAGGTCGACGGTGATCGACTCAAGTCCACCGATGGCGGCCGTGGCCAGGGTGGTGCCGGCGATGGTGGCGATCTCGGTGGACACGGTGACGCCGAGCGTGGCGGACAGCTCCAGGATCGAGGCGGTGGCGGCTGCCGCGGCGCCTTCGGAGATGCCCAGCGTGAAGACCGCGAGGGCTGTGCCGGCCACAATGGTGGCGCCGACGATCTCCAGCTCGTGCTCCAGATGCTTGACGGCCTTGTGGACGACGTCGGCGTACTGGTCGAGGGCCTTGGCCATGTCGCGGGCGCCATCGATCATGTCCTGGAGCCAGCCGTGGCCGTCGTAGTAGTAACGGCGCCAGAAGGGGTCGTCGAAGGCGGATATCGCCTCGCCTTTGTTGTGCTCGATGATGCCGCGCGCCGACTTGTTCGCGGCGGTCGTCACGTCTTCCAGGTCGTCGGCGAAGTCCCTCCAGGCTTTGGCCGCGTCCCGCAGCCCGCCTTCGTCGGCATCCGGCCACCACATGCCGGTCAGGTCCTGGACGATCTCTTTGGCCTTGTCGGCCGCGCTCACCGCGCGCTCCCGTGGCCGTCGTGCGGGGCGGGCTGGATCTTGCTGAACATAGAGCGGACCAGCAGTTCGTTGTCGATGTGACCGTCGGCCATGTCGGTCATGGCCGCTTCGATGCTGGCCAGGCCGAGCGCGAGAATACCGGCGGCGGTCTCCATCCTCTCGACGTGCGGGCCGTAGCACTCGTGGAACTTCTGCCCCTGTTCGTCGTCACCCCATGGCGAACCGGCCGCCGCCAGAGCCGTCTTGAGCTTGGTCAGCGCCTTGGCTAGGTCGGAGCTGTGCCTATGGAAATCCGGGGCCGTCGCCTTCAGATCGGCGATCTTGATGTTGAGTACCTTGCCGTCGCTGTGGTCGCCCATGGCGTCTTCTGCTCCCCCTGAGTCGGCTGACCGGCCCGAAGACGGTAGATCACCGAGCCGGTTTGCTCTCGCGATCCGAGTCAAGGGGCAGCAAAGTTCCGATCAAGGTGGGCAAAGGGTGAGGGCAGTGATACCTCGCCGAGCAAGGTGGACGAGAGCACGGGCCGGTGCCGCAGCCGATCTTCAGCACGGAGCGCGGGTTCACCCGGCAACTCTGGGCCGGGCCCGTGACCGGTGTACTGGATCCAGCAGAAGCCCGGCTCCGCGTCTTCCTTGAGCGCGGAAGCGGCGAAGGTGTCCCACAGCTGAGAACTCGGGCCCGCGCCTGCGTCGAAGACGGAAGGCCGGAACACTGCGCAGTTGGGAGGGCCCTCGCGCCGTCAGGACCTGGGTTCCTCCAGCTTGACGGCAGCGGAGTCCGCGCCGTGCGGTTCAGCCTGTGCCGGGACGAAGGATTCGTGTTCTTCTACGACTTCGCCGTCCACGACTTCCCCCTCCATCACTCGGTGCGACGGGTCCGCCAGCGGCAGGCCGGCGAGGTGCTTCTTTAGCCTCTTGGCCATCGGAAGTTAGGTCGCGAAGGTGAGCCCGCCGGACACAGCAGCCCCTACGAGAGGGATGGCCTTCGAGACGGCCTTCGCGAACGACTCCTTCGTCATCTTGACGCCGATGTAGGCCGCGACCTTCTTCACTATGGGATAGACGACGCCCTTGGTGAGCGCCTTCTGAGGCAGCTTCTTGGCGACCTGTTCCGACATCATCCCCGCGACCCTCCCCACAGCGGCGTTCGCCGACTGGGTGCCGAACATCACGCCGAAGAACAGCGTGAGCACCCCCACGGTCGCGTCATCGACGTCATCGCCCTCGTCGGAGAACAGCTCGGGCCAGCTGTAGAGATAGGCGAGCTTCTGCGCGATGCGCAGCATGTGGCCGACGTACTGGGCCACGTCGGCGGGCACCGTGGCGGGAAGGGCGAGGATGCCGGGTATCCCGGCCGCGGCAGAGAGGGCGCTGACCTTGGCGGTTTCGTAGCGGATGGAATCGTTGGCGACCTTGTCGAGAAATTCGACGGTGATGCCCGCCGCGGCGGGAGTCTCTTCTGTCGCTCGTCGGATCTCCTCCTCGGAGCAGTGGCGAGCCAGCGCAGTTCGGAGGTACGCCTCCCTGTGGATACGCACACCCGGAAGCTTCGCTGCCGCCAGCAGCACCGCGAAGAAACGCGACTCGGGGTTCTCAACCTCTTTACCCTGCTTCATGGCAGGAATTTACAGTAGCTCCGCGCTCCAAGGGCCAGCATGCGCTGACCGTTTCCCGTCATGAAGGATGGAGACGGCCTGGACAAGGCTGGCGATCCGGGTGGCTGGGCGCCGCAGATCACGGAGGAACCCTCAGGATTCCCGTGCCGTCCAGGGTCAGGTACGCCTTCGCCGACGCGGTCCGTACCGCGTCAGCGAGGCCGGTTTTCGGCTCACCAGCACTTTGCAGCCCTAACTGTGCCTCACGTAAAGTTGCGGGCATCTGATCACACTCGGGGGAGAGATCATGACCGAAGACTCACCAGTCGGTGCGGCGCCGGCCCGGATGCGTCTGAACCATGTGGTCCCGCTGGATGGCGGTGGAGGCTCGCCGTCCGGCGGCAAGGATCTCGCTTCAAGTCCCGCGGAGAAGAAGAAGGCAGCCGAGGCGATCGAGAGGCACCTGGAGCCTGACACCCACAGGGACGGCACCCAGGCGCGTGAGAGCACGGGGGCAGCCGCACGGGAGTTTGAGGGGTGGCTCACCGGAACTGCTCTGAAGACCGCGCGTAAGACGTGGAGCGAACAGCTCACGACGCTGATGAACCGCCTCGGCTCGGAGAAGGCCGCGTTGCGCGCCACCAACACGCTGCTGCAGAACACGGACACCGGCGTGGGGCTGGGCATCCGCAAGTCCTCCGCGCTCGACTCGTTCTGATCGCACAGGTCCGACCGAACCGCGGTCCTGAAACAGGAGTTCAGTCATGGTGACGTACTACGAGATCATGGGCACCGACCTGTCGAAGCTCACCACGGCTGCCGACGACTGGGCCGCCATGGCCAAGGACTTCGACAAGCTCGCTCGGACCTATGAGCAGCAAGTGCATGGCATCTCCCTCGGTGACACGTGGATGGGCCTGAGTGCCAGCGCCGGCTCCGCGCGCTTCGACGTGACGTGGAAGGAGTACCAGGGAGCGCAGAGCGAGGCGAAGGCCGTCGCCGGACTGCTCCGGGACGCACACGCTGAATTCAGCCGTCTTCGCAAGAAGATCGAGTACGTCCGAGAGGACGCGGTGAAGGCCGGCATGAAGGTGTCCGAGCAAGGCGCCGTCGCCTTCGACACGTCCAAGCTGGATCACAGCGAGTACATGGCCTACGTGCACGATCCCGACTACCAGGAGAGCACCCGCAAGGCCGCTGCCGGATGGGCCGCGCAATTGGACTCGGCGGTGGCGGCCCTGAACGACGCGGACGAGGGGTTCAAACTCGCTCTCGCCTCCGTGATGCAGGACAGAGACCCCTTGGACGGCACGATCGGCGGTTTCAACCGGGAAGCGGGGCCCGACCCGTACCCGTCGCTTGCGGAGAGGGCGAAGGCGCAGCACGTCCCCAAGGGCAAGAAGTCGGTCGCCGAGTGGTGGCGCGGCCTCGATCCGGTCACGCGCGGCATCCTGCTTCAGGAGAAGGGCGACGAGTTGCGGAAGGCGGGGATCATGAGCCCGCTGTACCACTGGCATGCTGCTGACGCGGGGTCCGGAGCCTTCGACACCGAAAAGCCCACGGCCGAGGATCTGTGGTACCTGGCCCGCGCGCAGGGCATCGCGGCCGGCGGCGACTTCAGCGGGGAGAACGCCGCGTCGCGCAACATGGAGCATTACCTGAGTGCAACGGGTGAGCCGCTGGACCTGGACATCGACCGCATCCTCAAGGATGATCCCGGATTTCGCGATGATGTCTCGGTCCACATCGCCCAGAACCAGGACGCGTGGCGACAGCAGGGGCTCGACGCCTTCGAGAAGGCCGGTGGTGACAAGACGGTCGTCGTGCCGGTGGAGAGCAAGGCGGTCGGTCGCACCTTCCGAAGCGACGAGTGGTTCCACGCGGTCGGCTCCCACCAGCAGAACGTGTCGGGGATGGTCACCGTCACCCCCGGGGCGGACGGGAAGCCCAAGGTTTCGCTCGAATACCAGGCCAACGTGTGGGACCGGTACAACTGGGACGCCGGCAAGTCGACCACCTTCCCCGGCGGCGTGGTGATCCCGGACTCCGAGATGGGACGGTTGCACAAGACGGGACTTGCTCAGGAGTTCGACATGCGAGGCAGTAGCTCCACGTACACGTACGACCTGGACAGCGATGCGAAACCGACAGTGAACCCGCCGGACCAAGGACGAGAAGGAACCCGCGGCGACGTCTCACGCGGTGACGAGGAGAACCGGTGACGACCAAACGAGGTGCCCTCCTCGTCGCGGCAGTGGCAGCCACTTTCCTGCTTTCCGCCTGCTCCGGCCCGGACACGGACGATCGCCGTGTGACCGACGGGCGCACCTCGCGGTGGGACGAGAACGCCGGCGCGCCCGAGGCGTCGGCGTTCATGCACGTGACGGCGCCCAAGGGTGCGACCGAGGTCAAGGGAGCCGTGCAGATCAACCCCCGGGAAGACATCTACCTCCTCTCGTTCGTCACCAGTGAGAAGAACGCCGAAGACATCGCGGCGGACCTTCGTCCCGAAGAATCACTGAAAGTGAAGAAGGTCGACTTCGCCCCGGATGGCGAGCTGTTCCGGCACCTTGGGCTGGCCGAGCCGCAAACGCTGAAGGGAGCCCGCTCGGCCGGTGTCTGCCCCCAGTGCGTGAAAGACGATCGCCGCAAGAAGGTGCAGTGGATCGACATCTACGTCCAGGCGCTCAAGGACGATCGGGCCAGGGTCTATCTGAAGGCGTTCTGACCTCAGTCTCAGCCGAGCACGGCACCGGGCCCGAGGCCGACGTTGACGGCCTCACCGGCCTGCCCCGGCGTGGGCATCCGGCGAGCAGGGCGCTTGGGCTACTGAAGGTGTTGCGCGAGCGGACGTGCGTGGGGCCCTCGGCAAGCGGTGCAATTGCCGAGGGCCCCGCGTCTGTTCAGAGTGCCGCGAAGGCGACGAACTCGGTCCAGGTCGTGGGGTCCACAGCCAATGGGGCGCGAGTTGTGTCCTTCGAGTCGCGGACGTGGATCCTGGTGGGGGTGGCGGCCACTTCGACACACTGACCGCCCTCAGCGCCGCTGTAGCTGCTCCTGACCCAAACAAGCGCAGGCAGGGGGCCGTGCTTTGCTTCAGCGTTCATCTCTCTCCCAACAGCTTCTCGATGGAGGCCAGGGACTCACTGGGGGTGAGGGCCTGGGCTCGGATGATCCCATAGCGGGCGGACAACGCATCGACCGCATCTCGCTCCGTGACCAGAGTGCTCCGGCCTTGAGCCTCCATATAACCGACCCGTTGCCCCTGCCTCGGCATCAGCAAAGTGAACGCGCCATCGACACCAGCATTGTCCTCGCGGTCGAGCGGCATCACCTGAAGCTCGACGTTTCGCCTCTGACCGAGCAACAGCAGTTGCTCAAGCTGTCCGCGCCATACCTGCTCACCACCGAGCGGCCGCCGTGCAACCGGCTCCTCCATGACAAAGCTCAGCAACGGGGCGGGCCACCTGTCGAAAATCTCCTGTCGTGCGAGCCGCGCTTCAACGCGCTGCTCGATGGTCGCCTCGTCCAGGAGCGGGCGCCGCATCCCCAGCAGTGCCCGCGTGTACTCCTCTGTCTGCAACAGGCCGTTGACCACGTGGGTGTCGTACACGTGAAGCTCAACCGCTTCGGCTTCCAGCTTGGCCGCGTCCCGGAAGAACGCCGGATACTGAGCCCGAGCCACCTCCTCCTTGCTCGCGCTCAATACCCCACCTGCCCCGAGCGCTTCGTCCGCCTGGTTGATGAACCTCGGTGGCGGAATACGTCTGCCCTGCTCGAATGACGCGATCGTCGAAGCCGAGTATCCGGTCAGCGACCCGAACCCCGCACGGTCCATTCCCACCCGCTCCCGAAACAGCTTCAACTGCCGTCCGAACAGGCACAGAATGCCCGCCCCCACCTCGTACTCCGGCTGCTGAACCTCGTCGTTCACGCCGTAGCTCCTCTCGTGCAACCGCCCAGTCAGCCAACATGGGGCCCGGGAACCGGTCACGCCCAAGACCACGTACAAGCACACCGACCGCGTGTACAGCCCGTACTCGTCAGCACATCGCTCCTGGTCAACGCTACGCTGGGTCCGACACCGTTGACCCTATGAAGTCAGCAACTCCCCCGAACGGGCATATGCCGCAGCACCTCGCACCCGAACGCGAATTCACCATGCGCTTCACGTCAACACCGCGCGGCGCCCGCCTCGCCCGCCGACTCGTCTCGCGCCGCCTGACCGACTGGGGCCATCCCTACTCGACCCCGGTCAACGAGACGCTCACGCTCATCACGGCGGAACTCACCGCCAACGCCGTACGCCACGGCCACGTCCCCGGCAGGGACTTCCACGTCCGACTCACCCTGGCCGAGGGCACCTTCCGTATCGAGGTGACGGACACCCGCGCTGAGAAACGGCCTCTGGTCAGTCCCCCGGCGACCGACTCGCTTTCGGAGTCCGGCCGGGGCATGCTTCTGGTCACCGCCCTCGCGGACGACTGGGGCGTCAGCCCTCGAAAGGCCGTCCCAGGCAAGACCGTGTGGGCGGAGCTGCATGCGCAGGCAAAGGGCCACCCGCTCACACACCGGGTGGCCCCTGAACCGACGGATGTCGATCTACTTCTGGCTACTGCTTCACTGCTGCACGACGACCACGAGTCGCGGCCGGAGGACGCCAGCCACGGAGGTCGTCGTCGGTGAGTCCGTGCTCGCCCTGCATCTGCTGGCGGTAACCGGCGAAGAAGTCCGCCGGAGAGCCGCTGTAGAGCATGTCGAACTCATTGTGCCACTGGGACAGCCAGGGCTGGAGCTCCAGCAGGCCGGCGAGGAACGGCGTGATCTCCTCGGTGGACAGCGCGGTGTTGGTGAAGTACGTCGCCAGCGCCTGCGCCTGCTCCTTGTGGTCCCAGCCGGCCCAGCCGTACAGCTCGGGGGTGGCGGCGTTGGTCTGCCCGTAGGAGATGAACCGCTCCTTGGGCACGTCCAGCTTGCCGCGCACCTTCCAGTAGGAGGGGCGGAGGAAGTCGGCGGAAGTGTACTTCGGCGGCACGGGGATGGAGTCCCGGATTTTCCGCTTGGCCTGCTCGTCGGGCGCGGCGTCCTCCTTGCGCTGGAGGTCCCACACCTCCTCCCAGTCGGCACGCTTCTTCAGCCCGGAGGGCTTGTAGCGCAGGGCGGCGAGGAACGGCACGTGCTCGTCGGTGATCAGCTCGGCGACGACCTTGGGGAGGTCCTTACGGGGCGCGTAGAGCTTGGCCACGGAGACGAAGTCCCCGTCGCGCGAGAGGGCGTCGGTGAGGCGTGCCAGGGTAAGTATGGTCGGCTGGCCGTTCTCATCGAACCAGAGGTCGCGGGTCTCCATGCGGTCGAGGAGCCAGGAGCGCAGGGCCTTCTCCTGGAGTGCGTCCCAGCCCTCAGTGGCCCAGCGGCGCTTGTACTCGGGCCGCTCGACCATACCGATGGCGCGGTTCGACTCGATGGCGTCGATCCGCTTCTGGACGATCTCACGGTAGGGGGCGGGCCAGTGGGCGGGGATCTCCGTGATGGGGGTGGAGTTGTGCCGCTTGAACCACTCATCACTGGCTTCGCCTGCGGCTACGCGGCGCGCGAGGACGATCTCGAAGGCACGCTCGCCAAGGGCGAGTTCGGGAATGTTGGGGTCGTCGGGGTCCTCGGAGACTCGGAGGTCTTCGGGGTGGAGGTTGTAGAGAGAGTAGACCTGCCAGTCCAGCTCTTCCTGGAGGGAAATCATGCGAGCACGAGTGGAATCCCAGCGGACCTTGGCCTCGTGAAGGACGGTGGCGACAGGGGTGCTCTCGGCGGCAACTGCCACGGGGTTCGAAGCGATTATCCGCTGTGCCAGAGCATCAAGAACGGTGGCCAGAGCTACAGGATAGGAAGCAGGGAGAGGGAATTCCTCCAACTTTGTACCCGTGAACTCGTAACTCCAGGACCAAGGCTGGTCGGACTGCCCGCCCCCAGACTCAGGGCTGCCGCCCTTTTTGTGGCTGACTTGCTTGATCCAAAAACCAGCCGTGGAGCTGTTGAGCAGCCCAAGCAGCCGCAGATGCTGCTCCTCGCTCGCACCCTCCCGCAACTTGATCACTGGCGCGGAACGGCTGAACACCTTCCCGTCCCGATCAAGCAGGAAGTGGTTGTGCGTGGCTACAAACGCGAAAGAGATGGCCCACTCGTGCGCCCCCTGGTCTTTGGGAAGCTGATGCCATTCCCACCACGCCCGCCCATCCCTGAAGTACGTTCCGCCTGAGAAAGTGGCACGACTACCCAATTCCGTCCGATACGGCCACAACCAATTGGCCAAGTTTGGGAAAGACTCTGGGCGAGCCAGCTCACGTCGACTGTCATACGGGTGGAAGGCGTCGTCACCGTCGGCGAATTGGAAGTCACGCACCTCATCTCCTACCACGAGACGCCTGACGTACTCCGGCTCAGCGTTGACCCTCTTGAAGGTCCGCGGAACCGCGCTCATGGCGTCATCCGACCCCATGATCCCGTAGAATCCGATCCGGTGCAGATCACGCTTCAAGACCGCCTGACGGGACTGATTGATCTGCTCTAGCATTTCCTGGCCGCCATCGGCGAGGACCCACGGCTGCTTAGCGAAATACTTCTCACGGTCTAGGTCGTCTACAGACACCCACTGGCTCACTGAATTAGGCTTGTCGATCTGCTCGACAATCGCCTGCCAGACCAAACCCTCCTCACCTTTCTCCGGCGCCGACGGCTCCCCCTGCACGCTTCGGACCGTGCGAATTTTCGTTGATCGCCCTTTTCTGGCGTGAGGCTTGCCAACCAAGATGACCGTCGGCGTGCCATGCCCCGGAATGTACGCGCCAGAGGTGTCGATGACTTCTGTCAGCTCTACCTGGTGAGCGAAGTAGTTTTCGATCAGCTTGGTGCCGAACTCACGCTTCATGAAGGAGTTCGCCGTGATCTGACCGACCATGCCGTACCCATTACCACCGGCGTCACCGCGCTTGGCAAGTTGAAAGAATCGCTCGGCGAATGGCACGGACAGCGCGTATTTGCCTGCACAGGAGTCGTATAGATCCCTGTACAACGCGTTGAGATTCTTATCCTTCACCGTGATGTAAGGCGGGTTCCCAACCACCACATGATATCGACCCTGCTGCAAAATGTCAGAGTGCTCTAGCACATCCTCCGTCGCATACGCAAAGCTCGCAAGATCGTCCTCGTCAGTAAGTCCCTCGAACAGCCCTAGTTGCCGCGCCTTGATAAGTGAGTCCCCCACTGCGAGGTGAAGGGGCCACTCGTACTTCGCAGCTTCCGCTAGTGCCCGCACACCACTCGCTGCCATAGCCGCAATCAACAGCCGGAACCTAGCGATGGCCACCGCGAACGCGTTGATGTCCACCCCGTGCACCGAGTCCAGCGCAGCCCGCACTCGCTCGTGTACATCCTTGCCCGGCTGTCCTTCCGCCCACAGTCGCACCAACCGCCGAAACGCCCCCAACACAAAGTGCCCCGACCCACACGTAGGGTCGATCATCTTGAGTTCCTCGTACCCGAACTCCCGCACCGCCGGGTTCATCGTCCGGTCGAGGATGAACTCCTCCACGAACTCCGGCGTCTGAAGGAGCGCATACGTCTTCCGCGCAGCCTCGCTCAGGTCCTGGTACAGGTCGCCCAGGAACCGCGTGTCCCAGCCCTCCGTGCCGTCCTCGTTCAGCGGGTCGGTGAAGTCGTGGACGAGGACGCCTGCCTCATCCCGCCCTCGCCAGAAGTCGACCAGCTCGCGCGCACCGTCGTGCGAGAGCGGGATCTGGTACAGCGGGTTGTGCCGCTTGTCGAAGAGCAGGCGGCCGGCCTGGCCCTGGCCCAGCTCGTCGAACGCCTTCTCCAGCCAGCCGCGGTAGGTCGGGTTGTCGTCCGACTCCACGTACGCGTCGTAACGCGACTCCGCCAGCTCACGCCGGTCACCATCCAGCCCGGTCAGATACGGCTCGGGGATCAGCCGATTGTCCTCGCAGAACCGGACGAAGACAGTTCCCAGCACCCACGCCACCGCGACCTGCGTGACCCGCTCGTCCAGCCACGAGTTCCACGTCGCCGCCGTACGCCCGAGCTTGCGCGCCTGGTCGTACTCGGCCCGCAGCCGTGCGCCGACCTCACCGAGCGCCTTCACCTGCTTGCCCAGGTCGGCCTCGACCGCCTTGACCTGCTGCTTCAGGTCGTTCAACAGAGCCTTGCGGTCGATCACTTCGCGTCTCCCTCGACACCACTTGCCACAACGTGACCGGACCCGCGGTGGGCGTTGCCCACCCACGTGACCGGAAGCTGGATCCACTCCCCCAGGCCGGCCTGGTACGGCACGGCCACCTGTCCGAGCCTCGGCTCGCGCGAGGGGTCGCTCTGCGGGACCAGGAGCCACAGCCCCCGCCCGCCCCGCCGGGCCACCGACGCCAGTCGGTCCAGGACGCCCATCGCGTCGTACCGAGCGAACACCCCGGCCTCCGTCAGCAGGACCGGACCCGCACCGCCGCCACCGTTGCCCAGCAGCTCGGCGATCCGGGGCTCGACCGAGCCCCATGCCGTCCGCGCATACTCCGCGAACCGCACCGCACCCTTCGAGCCCGGCTCGGCGGCGTCCGCCTTGAGCAGGGTCTCCCAGGTCGGCTTGGTGCCCGGAGTGACCTGCCCGTGCAGGGCCTCCAGGAAAAGCTCGGTCACCGACAGGGCCTGTGCGCCCAGCCGTTCGGCGCCCAGTTCCCGCACCGCGTCGCGCACGAGCTGCTGCCCTACGGTCAGTACCCGGTACCCGTCCCGGTGGGCCGAGGCGAGCAGTCGTTCCTCCGCGCGCACCGCGTCCGCGAGCTGCGGGTCGTCCGCGTAGCGCGTCACCGCGCCCGTACGCGTCGGCTGCCGCCACGCGCCCGTCGTGAGATAGCTGGACGCGTCCTCCACCCGCGTCGGCAGGTAGCGCAGCGTGCCCGTGTCCTCGCGCATGCTCAGCGACAGTTCGAAGCCCGCGTCGCGCAGCGCCTTGGTGAGCGGGCCGCCGGTCGGCAGTTCGTGCGTCGTGCCGCCGCGCCCATCCAGGACGACCAGCTCGGGGAAGCGAGCGCGGACCCGCTCGTGTACGTCCTCGCCGGTCAGGCCGGGCTGTCGACCCTCTGGCACTCCGGGGATCCAGCGGACGAGACCGGCCTGGGTGAGGCGCAGCGCCCGGACGAGCGGCAGGTCGCGCGGGTAGATCTCCAGGCGCGGGGTGGCGGCGGCGTTCAGCGACGCGGCGGCGGCCAGCTCCACCATGCGCCGCTCGTCCCAGTCGACAGCGCCGGGCGGGACTGTCAGCGCGCCCAGTTCCGCCAGGACGGTCGCCGCCGTCGGAAGGGTGTCCAGCCTGGCGAGCCGGTCGGCCGTCTTGCCGAGGCGGGTCGCGTAGTCGAGCAGGCCGGGTGCGGTCGGGGTGTCCGGGGCGTCGTTCTCGCGCACGTCGAGGGCGAGGAGGCCGGCGCCCAGCGACTCGTCGGTCGCCTTGCGGTTCGGCTGGTGCTGGAACTCGGTTTCCTGCGGCACCAGTTGCTCGATCTCGACGACGGCCCGTACCGCCGCCAGGGCCATCGCACGCCGCTGCTCCCGCCCGGCGAGGTGCGTGCCGCGGCGGACGGCGAGGGCGTCGGCGATCTCCACGGCGGAGGCGACGCGCCCCATGCTCAAAAGCAGGTCGATGATCTCGTCCCGCAGTGCCTGGACGGCGGGCTCCGCCTTCCAGCGTTTGCGCTCCTCCTTGAGGATCTGCGGGATGCGGCCGTGGCTGAGGCCGAGGGCGTCGGCGACGTCCTTCTGCTTCGGCCAGACGCCGATGTCAGGTAGGACGCCGTGCTCGTCGGGCAGGCGCAGCAGCAGCCGCACCATCTCCGCCTTGTTGCGGTTGGAGCCGTTGTTGTTGACGGCTGGCACGAAGACGGTGGCGAGGGTGTCGAGGCTGACGGAGCGCAGGGTGCGTGGGGACAGGGCGCCCGCCGACTCGCCCGTTGCGAGCTTTCCGACGAGGGCCGACTCGGCGGCGGTGAGCTGCTCCAGCTCCTCCTTCGCCTCCGCCCGGCCCTTCGGCGTGAGCGGCGAGACGGGGATCTCGCGCAGCCGCTCGCCCCATTCCCTCTGCCGCTGCTGGACCTCGTTGCGCGTCTTGGCGCCGAGGCCGGGGGCGTTGACGAGCTTGCGGCGGCTGTAGTCGAGGAGTTCACCGACCGTCGTGATGCCCAGGCCGTAGAGGAAGGACTGGGCGGCGGGCGTGAGGCCGGAGACGGTCAGCGGGGTGTCGCGGGTGACCTCGGCGGCGAGCCGGTCGCGCTGCTGCTCGGCGGTCTCCGGCTCGGCGTCCGCGATGGCCGCGGCGGCACCTTCTGCGGGAGCGGTCCCGTCGGCGGGGGCCGCTTGGCGGGTGCGGTGGCTGGAGGGGACGGTCTGCGAGGCGTCGAGGAAGACCTTGCGCCAGGCGTCCCGCATCGGCTTGAGCTCGGGGAACCGCTTGCTCACGTCGCGGTGCAGTGCCTTTTGGAAGAAGGCGACGAGCCCGTCCCGCACGGCCGGGTCGAACGCCTCGGCCGCGATGGTCGGGTACGGCCACTCCTTCGGGTCGGTCATGCGCGGCAGGACACTGCCGTCGCCCCACTTGGGCAGCTCACCGGAGGCCATCTGGTGCAGGGTGACGGCTACGGCGTACCGCTCGGCGTGCGAGTCGTACGAACCGCGCGTGATCACGTCGACGAAGGGGTCGAGATAGCCGTCGGTGCCCGCGTCGGTGTTCTTCGCCGGGTAGCCGGCCAGCGAGAAGTCGATGAGGACCAGCTCGCGGGTGCGGTTGGGACGGATGCGGACGGCGATGTTGTCGGGCTTGATGTCGCGGTGCCAGACGCCCTCGCCCTCGAGGAAGTCGACGGCGCCGAAGAGGTAGTCGCCGTACGCCTCGAGCTGGTCGACCTGGAGGCGGCCGTGCTCGCGGAGCTGGCGGGCGACGGTCTCCTCGCGGCGGCGCGGGCGGGCCGCGCCTTCGGCGCCCTGGCCGGCATCGTCGCGTTCGTCACCGACGTATTCCAGCGCCAGAACGGTGCGGCCGCCGATGTGCAGGGGCTCGGGCTCGACAAGGCGGATGATGCCGGAGTGGGGGCGCAGGCGGCGCATGGCCTCGGCCTCGCGGACGAGGATCTCGCCGCGGCTGTCCGAGAGGGCGACCTTCAGCACAGCCAGCGGGCGCGTCCTGCGGGTCTCCGCCTCCAGGTCGCGGACGAGGAAGGCGCGGCTGGTGGAGCCGGTGCCGAGACGGCGGCGGACCTCCCACCGGCCGGCGAGCACGTCGCCGGCGACGGCCTCCAGCGGGTCCTTGTCGGCGGTCGCCCCGGCCTCGTCCTCGGCGTGCGCGTCGAGGGCCGTGGCGGGGGCGGTGAGGGAGTCCTCGACGACCTCCAGCAGCTCCAGGAACTCGTCGACGCTGGAGAGGCGCTGCCCTGGGCGGTAGGCGGTGGCGGCCTGCACCAGCTCGTCCACGTCCTCGGACAGGCCGTCCACCAGGGAGCTGGGCCGCAGGCCCTCGCCCGCTTCGAGGCGGGCCAGCAGTTCGGACTGGCTGGCGGCCGGGGCCTTGCCGGTGACCAGCAGGTAGGTGAGGACGCCGAGTCCGTAGACGTCGAGGTAGACCGGGTCGGGGTGGAGGGCGGTGAGTTCCGGCGCGAGGTAGGCGTCGGCGTCGTCGGACAGGTGCATGGCGGACAGGGCGGTCGGCGCGAACCGGGTCATGCCCTGGCCCTGCGAGGAGTCGCCGCTGCGCTGGGTGGCGATCTGCCAGTCGGAGATCTGCAGCTGCGGGCTGAGCCAGGCGGCCTCCTCCCCGACGGCCTGTCCCTTCCGGCCGCGCGGCCGGGGGACGACGTGGACGGAGCGGGCGGCGAGCGCGCGGTGGTGGATGCGGCTGGCGTGCGCGGAGCGCATCGTCTCGGCGAGCTGGCGCACCAGTGCCATCCGGCCGAGGATGTCCAGCTTCTCGCCGTACTGGACCAGGTACTCGTCCAGCTTCAGGGTGTCCGGGTGGTAGTCGAAGATCAGCGCGGGGCCGGCGGCGTGCCCGGAGGGGAAGTACTGCTTGAGCTGGACGACGCCGGGGTGCTTGAACCGGCCCAGCACCGCGGCCTCGCGCCGGGCGGCGTTCTCGACGGACTGGCGCAGGGAAGCGTCGGAGCCGCGCTCGCTGAGGTAGATGCGCACGCGTGCGGCCTCGGGCAGGTCGCTGTGGCGGGCGAGGTAGTCCGCCCAGGTGGGCCCGGAGTCGAAGGACTTCTGCTCCAGCTCGTAGGGGCCGACCTTGTACTGGGCGTCGCTCTTGCGGATGCCGATGCTCTTCAGGGCCGCCGCGATCTCGCGCGAGCCGATCGCGGTGATGCGGCGCCGCTCGTCGGACGGGGGCTGCTTGAGCATGTCGACCAGCTCGTCGACGGTGTACACGCCGTTCTGGTCGTGGGCGGGCAGCCGTACGCGGAGGCTGTTGTCGGTGAAGCAGACGGCCTCGGCGACCCAGACCCGCTTGGCACCGGTCTGGGCGAGCAGGCCGGCCAGTTCCTTGGCCTTGCGGTTGACCAGGTGCAGAGGGTTGCCGTGCGTGCGGCGGTGGCCACTCGGCGTGGTCTGCACCCATGTCCCGTTCTCGGAGGTGACCGATCCGTGCCAGTCCTTGAGCTCGATCATGCAGAGCCCGCCGGGAGCGACGACGAGCAGATCGACCTCGCGGACGTGGCCGGTGTTCGCGGTGAAGGTGAAGTTCGACCAGGCACGCCAGGGGTCGGAGTCCGGGAGCTTCGCCCGGATCGCCTCCAGGCCGCGGCGTTCATGATCGAACTCGGACTCGGTGACCGTGACCCACCGGCCTTCCCGCATGCCTGTCCCCACTCGCTCGTTCCTCTCAGGCCCACTGTTCCCCGAAGTCGGACCCGTCGAAGATCCTAGTGGTTGCCTGCTACATGGGAAGAGCCTGTGAAAGACGGGATAATAGGATATTCAGCCCGAGAGGCGAAAATCACATGAGTCGCGTCACGCGGCCCGCCCCCTCGAGAATCACTCAATCCACTACATATCCGAGGAGACCACTCCGCAGGGACGGGGGGATCGCGATCCTCACCTCTTCCTTCTTCCTGCTCGCCCCCCACCCCGACGAGCTTGACCCTGCGCCGACCTACGGGCAGCCGTCGTCTTCGGACTCGCTGTCGCTGCGCTCCATCGGGTGCGATGAGGCATGGCCGACAACTGGAGCTCCACAGCTCCGCGCCTCCAGTGACCAGCTCCGGGAGGCCAGGAGTCAATGATTGTCATACTGTCCTACTACCCTCCTGTGCATGGGACTTGGGGACATAACGCGTGCCGGAGTGCTGGCTGCGGTCGAGGAATGCCGGCATCTGGGACGTGAAGCGTTTCGCCATCGGTACGGTTTCGGCCGAGCGAAGACGTATGAGCTGGTCTGGGACGGAAACTCCTATGACTCGAAGGCCATCGCCGGCGTCGCGCACCTGTACTCCGTTGGCAGACTGCTGTCGGCTGAGGACTTCAGTGGCGGTGCACGAACAGTGGCGCATCGTCTGCGTGCGCTCGGCTTCATCGTGAGGGACGGGGCCACTGTCACGGACGGACCGGAGCCGGTGGCACCGCAGATGGTCCTCCAGCCTCGCGGAGGAGCTCGTGATCGCGGCCCACAGAACTTCGTCAAGTCGGTACGGCGCGGCATCCGCATCGCGGACATCAAGAGCAGCCTCGGTGATCAGGCGGACGTGCTGTCAGCCTTGTACCCGGACGGGATCGCTCGGCTGTGGGGCTCCACCCCCACCACGCAGCTCAACAACGAGAAGGTGAGGGCCCTGCGGAGGCGTCGCGTAGGCGATCACGTGTTCTTCTACGCAGAGAACCACTTCATCGCTCGCGCCCGCATACTGCATCTCTTCAACAGCTCGTCCGTGGCCCGGGAAGTCTGGGGGACCGACGAGGACAGCGCGACGTGGGAACACATCATGGCGCTCGGTGACGTGGAGGAGTTCCCCACCCGTGTGCCGGCCGCGCCCATCTTGCGGCGCCTGAACGTTCCAGCACCTCTGCGAAGCCTCACCCTGCGGTCAGCCGATGACTATCGCCGCGTTTCCCCGCTCCTTCCGGTGAGGAGCCAATCGGTTCTTCCGTCATCTTCGGCACCGCTTCCAGCCGTGCCTCCCCGGCTGTCCCCGACGGACTTGATGGATCGGATCGGCTCCCTCGGCACTCGTCGCCCCACGGAGAACAGAGCTCAGGGTTACCACCAACCGCTGGCGTTGTTGTGGGCGGTCTCCCGCATCGCAGCGGGCAAGCCGCGCTTGGCGTCGTGGTCCTCCTTCCGCGCGGAGGTTGGGTCACTCCTGGCCGCGCTCGGCCTGCCCGACTCGCACATCACCCCGGAGTTCCCCTTCTGGCAATTGCAGGACAGTGGCTTGTGGGAAGTGCACGGAACACCAAGCGACGCCGGCCCCATGCCGCAAGGGGAGGTCCTCGACACGGCCCAGCCTGTCGCGGGTCTCACCTGTGCCAGCGCTGAACTGCTCCAGAACCCCCTGACTCGCCTCGAAGTCGTGGTCAAGCTGTGCCGCACCTACCTCGACGGCGTCGATCAGCGCTCCCTCCTCAGTCGAGCGGGCCTCGATGGGTACGCGACGGCCGATGGCGTGCTTGAGGGGGACGAGGCCGATCACGACCACGGGGCCGCCGGTGAGGAGCAGGTGACCGTTCCAACCGCGCGCCGGGAATCCACGTCTTCACGACTGGTTCGCAATGCCGCGATCGCCGCTCAGGTCAAGGAACTCCACGGCCACGCCTGCCAGGTGTGTGAGACCCGCCTGCAGTACAGGCGCAGGCCCTACAGCGAGGCTGCCCACATCCGTGGCCTCGGGTCCCCGCACGAAGGTCCGGACGAACTGCCGAACCTGCTCTGCCTGTGCCCCAACCACCATGTGCTCTTCGACGGCCTCGAGATATACATCGACATCGACGGCTACGTGAGGCGGACACACGGGGGCGATTCCCTGGGACGTCTTCGCCGACATGCCGACCACCAGATCGACGAGGCACACCTGCACTACCACCGAACTTTGTGTGAACTGAACAGCCTCACGAAGAAGTAGCGGCCCAAGCATGACAGTCACCGCTCGGCACTGCGACCCGGCGACGGGGGACTGCGCGAGCGGCGGCATGTCCGTCAGGCCGATACGGTCTCCCGCACCATTCCGCCTGCCAGCTGCCTCAGCTTCTCCCGCGTCTCCGGATCCGTCGAGTACACGATCGTTCCGACCATCCCCCGGGTCAGCAGCACCTTGTACGTGTTGCGGATCAGGCGGTCCACATCGGTGTCCGGTGTGGACTTCTTGAACACCGGGTCCTTTGACGCGGCGCGGTCCGTGATCCAGCGGTCGCCGCGCCAGACCAGGTCGGGGCCGATGATGACGCCGGACCAGTCGTACTCGAAGCCCTGGGCGGTGTAGACGCAACCGACCTGACCGAAGCCGGCCGGGTCGGTGGCCCACAGGGCGGCCGGGGGCGCGCCTGAGACAGAGCGGTCGCCGCGCAGGTTCCAGGGGCGGGCCCAGTCACCGATGACGACGTCGGGCGGTAGCGGCTCGCCTGGCTTGGGCTCGGGGGACCAGCGCCAGCAATAGCCGGCGGACATGCGTGCGCCGTAGCCCTGCGCGCGGCGGGCTTCGAGGAACGCCTCCATCTCCTGCGGGCTGTCGACGACCAGTAGTTGCATGCGGTCGTCGGGTTCCCAGACGACCGGCCCGCCGGGTTCGAGGCCGAGGAGCCGGACGACCCAGCGCAGGTAGGCGTCGCTGCCGCCGCAGCGGAACTGGCTGTCCAACGGTATGACGTGGCAGGGGATCCCGCGTTTCGCCGCCGCTGCCTTGATGTCGGCCACGGTGCCCATCTCGCCGGGTCGCACCACCTGATGCTCGTCGAGGAAGAAGACGGGCACGTGGGCGACGTCGATGAGTTCATCGATCTGAGCCCTGCCGGTGCGGTGCTCGGCACGCGTGTAGCGGTTGGCCGAGGTCTCCCTGATGCGGTGGGCCTCGTCGCAGATGAGGGCGCCCAGGCTGTTCTTCTCGGCGGTCATGAAGCTGTTGAAGTACTTGAACAGATCCTGGACCTCCCGCTTGCGGGACCCCGCGACCTTCCTCATCGTCTTGGTGAACGACTGAGAGCCGGTGGCGTGCAGAGCCGGGACTCCACGTCGGTACAGTTCGCCGAGCAACTGCAGAGCGATCACGCTCTTGCCGGTGCCGGGACCTCCGGTGACGATCACGACTTCCTTGCGGTCGGCGTGCTTCGCCTTCTCCACCGCGTTGAGCACCAAGCGGTAGGCGACCTGTTGCTCGTCGAGCAACACGAACTGCTGGCGTTCCCGGACTTCTTCGGCGGCGACGGACATCAACTGCTTCGACGGCACCGTGGCGCCCGCGAGCAGTTCGTCCGCTGCCGGGGCTCCGAGGTGCTTTTCGCTCAGCCTGGAACGGAGATGGTCGAGGAAGGCGCCTCGGCGGTCCCCCGTGAAGAGCAGTCCGTGACCGTCACGTTCGATTTCGCGCAGGCCCGACACACCGAACTCCGTGGCGTTGTGCAGGAACGCCACACCGTTGATCCGGTGCCCGTGTTCGGCCACTGCCCCGTTGAAGTTGACCAGGTAATCGCAGTAGCGGCGTACCTGTTCGATGGGGTTGAGGACCGGGTGGGCGTAGGCGTCGACGTGGCACAGGGAGGGGTCGTCCTCGTGCGGCAGTGCCTGGCTCCACTGCTTCAGCTCCACGACTAGGTACGACGGCTCCCCGGTGACGGGGTGCACGCCGGCTAGCACCGCGTCGGCGCGCTTGCTGTTCAGGGGAAGCGCGTACTCCAGCATGATCTCCACGTCGCCCAGGCCCGCGTCGTTGAGCGCGGCGGCCAGGACCGGGACGCTGCGCTCCCAGGAGCGCACCTCCGAGGTGCCGGGGCGGTAGCCGTGCATGTGAATGAACTGGTCGGTGAGGTGCAGGAACAGCGAACCGTCGAGCGCCATGACGGCGACCGTTTTCGCGGACGCGCGGAACAGCAAGGACTTCCCCCAGGCAGCACGAAGAGACTCGTGCGGGTGGGGGCATGTCCTTCGAGACTCCACCGAGGTGGAGCGGAAGCCCGTCGGGCCGCGATGACGATGAAACAGAGATTACCCGGCGGAGCTGACACTGATGCGGGTGGCTACCAGGGCGGCACAGGAGCCGACGCTGTCCCGCCTCTCTCAGTCACCGGCTCTCACTGGTGGGCTCGTGCCGCCGCAATGCCGGCACGACGGCGGTAGCCCTGCGTCGTTCGCTGCTCGTCCGGACTTGGCGGAGCAGCGCGCCGGTGGACAGGGCCCGGGGGCAGACCCCAGGACCCGGTCGTGCCTTCCGTGAATCGGGCATTCATGCCGGTCGTCACAGGCGGGCAGGGCAATTCGTGCTGCTTCCGGCCGCGTCGGCGCGGCCCTGGGCGCCGGTTCGCGGTACCGGCGCTCGCCCAGGCGACGGTGGGACCGTAGATCCCGAAACAGCGTTCCGCATGGCCGTCGTGGACGTCCTCGGCGAGGCCGGGGGTGTCGATCGCGAGGCGGGGGCGGCGCCCAGGCGGGCTTCACGGACGGGTTCGACGCGGAAGTCGAGCACCAGGCTGTCGTGCGGGTGGTGGCGGTCTCTCGGCTGGTGCCCCGCGGGAGCATGGCAGCCTCCGCTGCGGGGACGGCTTCGATGGTGTCGGTTTCACCGCGCGGCACGTTCCTGCGGTCGGTGCCGTCGGCCACGAAGCGGATGTCGAGGCCGGTGGCTGTGCGCGCCCGGGAACGCGGCTCACCAGCCGGGATAGCGTTCCCACCAGTGCGGGTCCCAGCCCCGGACGTACTCGCTGCCGCTGGGTGAGTCCTCGATCTGGGCCAGCAGGTCGTGGGCCAGGGTGTCGAGGACCCAGGCCAGTTCGTGGCGGCTGACCAGGTCGACGGGGAGTGCCCCGGCGCCGTGGACCGCGCCGAGCAGCGCCCCGGTTACACAGGCCACGGAGTCACCGTCCGGCGCGCCGGCCGCGAATCCCAGTGCGGTGCGGAACTCGGCGCGGCCGGGGAACGAGGCCGCCGTGTAGAGGCCGCCCAGCAGTGCCGAGGGCGCGGTCGCGTCCGGGGCGAGGCGGGCCAGCAGGGCCGGCTGCGCGGGCTGGTCGACGGCAGTCCGGAAGGCCACCAGCAGCCGCTCGTGCTCGTCTGCGGAGACCCGGCGGGCCGCGGACGGCAGTGCGGTGAGTCCTGCCTCCAGGGCCTGGCGCGCGAGGCGGTCCGCGGGGTCGCCGGGACCGTCCGGCCCGTCCGCGGTCAGACAGTGCTGGAGCAGCACGGCCGCCTGCACGGCGGCCGTGTGCGCGGCCGGGTCCCCGTGCGTGCGCGCGGCGAACTCCCCGGCCTGCTCGGTCCAGTGGGGTCCGGCGACCGCCACCGGAAGGGTCCGGGTCAGCGCGTGGCAGCCCCGGCTCGGTGTGGCGATCCGCGAGTGCGGGTCCTCGATGCGGGACAGGGCGGTCACCGTCGCCGGGGCGCTGCCGCGCCGCTCGGCCAGCGCGGGCACGCCCGCGAGCCAGCCGTCCGGCCAGGCGTGGCCGGACGGGTGGGAGACCCAGCGGCGTCGCATCCGGTCCACTTCGATGCCCTGGAGGGCCGCCCAGCGGCAGTAGGCGTGGAGGACGACCCCCGGCGGGTGGCAGAGGCCCTTGTGCTCGCCGCGCACCATCGCGCGGATGACGCCCTCGGTGGTGAAGCAGGCCAGCTGGGTGCTGACGCCGGCCCGCAGCGGTCCGGTGGCGGGCAGCCCGCCCCGGGCCGCGCCGACCGTGTCACCGAGGGCGAGTCCGAGCATCAGTCCCCGCACCCGCGACTGCATCCGCGCGACCCTCCGCAGATGCTCCTTGACCGGGTCCTTGTGCGCGACCACTCTCTCCCCTCCCGTGCTCCGGGCCACCGTATCGCCCGGTCCGGGCCGGGACCGTGGCGGCCGGCTCCTCGAACCACGGGTGCGGGGATGTCGTCGTGCCGCCGCCTCCGGTCGGAGACGGCGGCACGGGGTGACCGGGTCAGCCCTTCTGCTCCACCCGCACCCAGTCGATCTCCGCCTGCACTCCCCCGGACGCGATCCTGTCGACGCTGGACTGCGGCAGGCCCCAGTAGGGGGTGGTGACCTTGTTCCAGCCGGCCGGGTAGGCGCCGCCGAGGGCGAGGTTGAGGATGACGTACTGGTTGTGGTCGTAGACCCACTGGCCTCGGGTGGATTCCAGCTTGTTGCGGGTCGTCTCCTGGACCAGGCGGTCGTCGACGAGGAACCGCATCGCCGTCGGGGTCCACTCGACCGCGTAGGTGTGCCACTGGTCGGCCGTGCCGCCGCCCGGGTACGTCTGGCGGGCGCCGATGTTGCCGTCGGCCGAGTAGCCGGGGCCGTGCAGGGCCGTGCTGGTCCAGTCGGGGTAGCCGATGTTCTCCATGATGTCGGTCTCCCCGGAGGCCGGCCAGGAGACGGTCGGGTCGTCCACGTTGCTGCCGAGCAGCCAGAAGGCCGGCCAGAACCCGTCGCCGACCGGCAGCTTCATCCGGGCGCTGACCTTGCCGTAGGTGAAGTCGAAGTGGGTGTTGGTGTCGACGCGGCCGGAGGTGAAGTCGTAGGTTCCGCCGCCCGCCCGGGTGCAGCCCTTGCAGTACTTCGCCCGGAGAATCAACTCGCCGTTCTCCGTGCGGATGTTGTCCGGGGAGTCGACGTACGCCTGGGACTCGCCGTTGACCGGGCCCATCTCGGTGCCGGTGCGCACCACGCGCCACTTGGAGCGGTCGAGCGAGGCGCCCGTGAAGTCGTCGAAGAAGGTGGTGCGGTACGTGCCCGGCTGGTCGGCGGGCAGGGCCGGGTAGGCGGCGGAGGCGCTGCCGCCGGTGCCCCAGACCTGGAACTCGTACAGCGAGTACCCGAACTGGGCCGTGGCGGGGGCCGGGTTGTAGAAGGAGCGGCGCTCCTTGCCGAGCATGCGGACGTAGCGGCCGGTGACCGGCGCGGGGAGGGTGACGGTGTCGTGCAGGCCCACCGCCTCGGACGGGGACTTCACGTTCGCGCGGCGGGCGGCCACGTCGGCGGCCGAGGGCTGGTACACGGTGCGCCAGGTGCGGTTGTCGTCGGAGACCTGGAGCTGGTAGTCGACGGCGTAGGCCGCCTCCCAGTAGAGGTCGACGGAGGAGATGGCCGAGGGGGCGCCCAGGTCGACCGAGACCCAGCGGTCCGCGTTCCAGTCGCTGGACCAGCGGGTGGTGTCGTCCTTGAGGTTGGCGGGCCAGCCGCCGTCCGTGACGAACGCCGGTGAGTTTCCGGCGTGCTGGTAGTAGTTCGAGTACGCCGGGTGGTTCAGGGCGAGGTTGGTGCGGGTGGTCGACGCGGGTGCGGGTTCGCCGCCGTAGACCTTGAAGTTCCACAGGGAGTAGCCGTACGGCGTGGCGCGTTCGAGGCCGCGCAGGCGGACGTAGCGGCCGGTGACCTCCTGCGGGTAGGTGTGCGCGGTGACCGAGCCGCCGGTGCCCTCGGTCTCGGTGTAGAAGGGCGTCCAGTCGGTGCCGTTCCGGGACGCCTCCAGCACATAGCGTTTGCCGTAGGCGGCTTCCCAGTCGAGGACGACGCGGTCGACGCGGATCACCGAGCCGAGGTCGACGCGGATCCAGGCGTTGTCGGCGAAGTCGCTGGACCAGCGGGTGGCGCCGTTGCCGTCGAAGGCGAGGCCGGGCGCGGTGCCGGCGTTCTCGCTGCCGGAGGCGGTGACGGCGGCCGGGTCCACCGCGTAGGCGGCGGCCGCGCGGTCGGTGTCCCAGCTGACGGCGGTGGGGGCCGCGGTGGCGGGCCCGGCCAGGAGCGGACCGGAGCAGAGCAGGGCCGTGGTGGCCAGGGCGGTGAGCAGGGTGCGGGGGATGCGGGTGGGCATGCGGCTCTCCTTGTGGGGTGGAGGTGCGCTTCCTGTTCTCTGTCACGCACGCGCGTCCTGATCCATGACGCTCACGCGCGTCCTGATCCATGACGCTCACGCGCGTCCTGATCCATGTCGCTCACGCGCTTCCTGATTTATGTCACGTGCATGACAGCCCTGGGGAGGTGTGCGAGGCGGGCCGGTGGACACGCACTCCCCAGTCGTGTCCACCGGCCGTCCGGGCCGGGCTCAGGCGGCCCGGCGCGTCTGGCCGCGGTGGACGCGGACGATGTCCGCGTACCGGCGGCCGCTGCCCTTGATCGTGCGGACCTGGGTGCGGTAGTCGACGTGGACCAGGCCGAACCGCTTGTCGTAGCCGTACGCCCACTCGAAGTTGTCCAGCAGCGACCAGGCGAAGTAGCCGGCCAGCGGGGCGCCCTTGCGGGCGGCGGAGGCGCAGGCGGCGAGGTGGCGCTCCAGGTAGTCCTGGCGCTCGGGGTCTTCGACGCTGCCGTCGGGGCGGACCACGTCCGGGAAGGCGGAGCCGTTCTCGGTGACGTAGATCTTCCGGGCGCCGTACTCCTCGGTGACCCGGAGCAGCAGCGTCTCGATGCCGGACGCGTCGATCTCCCAGTCCATGCCGGTGCGCGGGACGCCCTCGCGACGGACGGAACGGACGTACGGCGCGGGCCCCTCGGGGTCGTCGGCGACGTACGCCGGGAAGTAGTAGTTCAGGCCGAGCCAGTCGAGCGGGGCGGCGATGGTGGCCAGGTCGGCGTCGTCGACCGGCAGTTCGACGCCGTAGGTCTCCACCATGTCGGCCGGGAAGCCGCGGCCGTGCACCGGGTCGAGCCACCAGCGGTTGACATGGCCGTCGTGCCGGCGGGCCGCCGCCAGGTCCTCGGGGCGGTCGGTGGCCGGGTGCACGGTGGAGAGGTTGTTGACGATGCCGACCTGCGCGCCGGGGGCGGCGGCACGGATCGCCTGGGCGGCGAGGCCATGGCCGAGGAGCAGATGGCAGGAGGCGCGGACGGCGGCGGTGAGATCGGTCCAGCCCGGCGCCATCGTGCCTTCGAGATGACCGATCCAGGCCGAGCAGGACGGCTCGTTGAGGGTGGCCCAGAGGGCGACCCGGTCGCCGAGGCGTTCGGCGACGACGGAGGCGTACTCGGCGAACGCGAGGGCGGTGTCCCGCTCCGGCCAGCCGCCACGGTCCTGGAGCACCTGCGGCAGGTCCCAGTGGTAGAGCGTGACGGACGGGGTGATGCCCGCCTCCAGCAGCGCGTCCACCAACTCGTCGTAGAAGGCGAGTCCCTTGGGGTTCACCGGGCCGGTGCCGCCGGGGATCACCCGTGGCCAGGCCACGGACAACCGGTAGGCGTTGACGCCGAGTTGCCGCATCAGGCCGATGTCCTCGCGCCAGCGGTGGTAGTGGTCGCAGGCGACGTCGCCGTTGTCGTCGTTCGCGATCTTCCCCGGGGTGTGGGAGAAGGTGTCCCAGATCGAGGGCGAACGGCCGTCCTCGGTGACGGCCCCCTCGATCTGGTACGCCGCTGTGGCCGTGCCCCACAGAAAGTCGTGCGGGAGGGCGGCGAGGTCGATGGGTTCGGACACGGAAGTCCCTTCGGGATCAGGGGTGTGGGTCACTTGACGGCGCCCGCCGTCAGACCCGCGACGAGATAGCGCTGCAACAGCAGGAAGCCGGCCACCACGGGCACGCTGACGACCAGTGAGGCGGCCATGATCTGGTTCCAGTAGACGTCGTACAGGGTGGAGTAGCCCTGGAGACCGATGGCGAGGGTACGGGTGTTGTCGTTGGTCATGACCGAGGCGAAGAGCACCTCTCCCCAGGCGGTCATGAAGGCGTAGACGGCGACCGCGACGATGCCCGGGATCGCGGCCGGTACGACGATCCGGAACAGCGCGCCGAACGGGCCGCAGCCGTCCACGAGCGCCGCCTCGTCCAGGTCGCGCGGCACCGAGTCGAAGTAGCCGATCAGCATCCAGATGGAGAACGGCAGCGAGAAGGTGAGGTACGTCAGGATCAGCCCGCCACGGGAGCCGAACAGGGCGATGCCGGTGGCGTTGCCGATGTTGACGTAGATCAGGAAGAGCGGCAGCAGGAAGAGGATGCCCGGGAGCATCTGCGTGGACAGCACGGTGACCGTGAAGACGCGCTTGCCTCGGAAGTCGTACCGGCTGACGGCGTAGGCCGCGAACACGGCGATGACCACCGAGCAGACGGTCGCCGCGCCCGCCACGATCAGCGAGTTCATGAAGTACTTCGCGAGCGGCACGGTCGACCAGATGTCGATGTACGGCCGGAGGGTCAGCTCGCTGGGCAGCCAGCGGAACTTGCCGGTGACGTCGGCGAGCGGCTTCAGCGAGCTGGACACCATCACGTACACCGGGACCAGCACGAACCCGGCGAGCAGGGTGAGGAACACCCGGCGCGACCACAGGAAGGAACGCGGGGGCGCCATGGGCGAGTTGTGCGTCGGCGCCGACGACAGGTCACGCATCGGAGGCCCTCCGTCCGCGCGAGGTCAGCAGCAGGTATCCGCCCGTCACGACGAGCAGGAACAGCAGCAGCAGGACGGACATGGCCGAGCCGGTGCCGAAGTTCCAGGCGACGAAGGAGGACTGGTAGATGTGCACCGAGATGAGGTCGGCGGCCTCGGGAGCGGCCTTGCCGAACAGCACGTACGGCGTGTTGAAGTCGTTGAACGTCCACAGGAACAGCACCAGGATCAGCACCTGGTTGACCGGGCGCAGCGACGGCAGGGTGATGCGGCGGATCTGCTGCCACATCCCGGCGCCGTCCAGCGCGGCGGCCTCGTACAGCTCGCGGGGGATGTTCTGGAGGCCGGCCGTGATGATGAGGAACGCGAACGGCCAGCCCTTCCACACGGACACGGTGAGCAGGGCGTAGAAGCTGTTGTCGCCGATGAGCCAGAAGGACGGCTTGTCGGTGAGGTGCAGCTGGTCGTGCAGGACGTGGTTCACCAGGCCGTTGTCGTGCTGGAACATGAACACCCAGGTGATGACGGCCGCGTAGACGGGCAGCGCGTACGGCACCAGGAACAGGGCGCGCAGCAGGCCGCGCCCCCGGAAGGTGTCCTGCATGAAGACGGCGGCGGCCGTGCCGATCAGCCAGCACAGGCCGACCGACAGCAGGGTGAAGCCGACGGTGATGCCGAAGGACTGGAGCAGCGCCTTGCCGACGGGGGCGTCGAAGTCCACCGACACCTTGTAGTTGTCGAGGCCGCTCCAGGGGGCGGTGCCCCAGTCGCGGATGTAGAACTGGGTGAGCTGCTTGAAGCTCATCACGATGCCGATCGCCATCGGCACCAGGTGGACGAGGAGTTCGAGGAGCAGGGCGGGCAGCAGGAGCAGGTACGGCAGGGAGACGCGTCTGATCCGCCCGGTGCGGCGGCGGGGTTCGCGCGCCGCACCGGGGGACGTGTCGCGCACCGGTTCCTTCAGTGCGGTGGTCGTCATCGTGGTCAGGCCGCCGGCATCTGCTGCTGGGCCTTCTCCAGCTTCGCCTTGACCGAGTCGGTGGTCACGGCGCGTCCGGCGGCGGCGTCGGCGAACAGCTCCTTGACGGCCGTACCGACCGCCGTCTCGAACTGCGACTCGGACGGCACCTGCGGCAGCGCGGCGGCGCTCTTGGCGAGGGTGTCCTTCAGCACCGCGGTGCCCGGCGCGTTGAACGCCGGGTCGCCCTGGGCGGCCTTGACCGGCGGGATGGAGCTGTACGCCGTGTTGAGGATCTTCTGCTCGGCGTCGGAGGTCATGAACTTCACGAACTTCGTGGCGCCGTCGAGGTTGTGCGTGTTCTTGAAGACGGCGATGTTGATGCCCATGACCGCCGAGTTGACCTGGGTGCCGGCGCCGGGCGTCCCGGAGATCACCGGCACCGGCGCGACACCGTAGGCGTCCTCGCTCATGCCCTGGGACTTGAGGTTGGCGGTGGCGGACTGCCACAGCAGCATCGCCTGCTTGCCCTTGGCGAAGTCGCTGACGGACTGGTTCTGCGCGTACTCGGCGTCGCCGGCCGGGATGACCTTGTCCTTGGCCATCAGATCGACGTAACTCTTCACCGCCTCGACCACCTTGGGGTTGGTGAAGTCCGGCTTGCCGTCGGCGGTGAAGAAGTCGGCGCCGTGCTGCTTGGCGAAGACGAAGACGTGGTGGATGTTCTCCGACAGGTTCGCACCCTCGGCGCCGAGCACGGACTTGCCCTTGGCCTTGATCTTCTTGCCGTCGGCGATCAGCTCGTCCCAGGTGGCCGGGGGCTTGCTGATCCCGGCGTCGGCGAAGATCTTCTTGTTGTAGTAGAGGGCGTACGCCATCGAGTACAGCGGGACGGCGGCCGGGTCCTTGCCCTGGGCGCCGGTCGAGCCGAGCGCGGTGTCGGAGAACCGCTCCTTGCCGCCTATCTTGGCGAAGTTCTTCTCGTCCCACGGCAGCAGCCCGCCGGTCGCCTGGAGGGAGGCGCTCCAGGTGTTGCCGATGTTCAGCACGTCCGGGCCCTGGCCCGAGGTGGTCGCGGTCAGGATCCGGTTGAGCAGATCCGACCAGGGCACGACCTCCAGCTTGACCTTGATGCCGGTCTGCTTCTCGAACTTGTCCAGCTCGGGCTGGAGAACCTGCTTGTCCACACCGACGCTGGCGCCCTGGTTGGAGGCCCAGTACGTCAGCGTCTTGGGCGAGTCGTTCGACCCGCCGCCGGTGGACGATCCGCCTCCGCAGGCCGTGGCCGCAAGGGCGAGAGACAGGGTGACGGCGCCTACGGCCGCGGCTCGGATGCTGCGCATGGCTCCCGGGTCCCTTCAGGGATTGCACTCATGGCTTAATTTAGGACGTGAGTTAATCCCCCGGAGGGGCGATCGTCAAGGGATTCGACAAGCCTGCCCGCAAGGTTGGCCGCCGTGCGGCTCAGGAACGGCCATTCCCGTACGAGGGACGACCCCGGAAGCGGCCCGCAGGCCCTCAGGCCCTCAGGCCCGCAGGCCCATCGGCCCGCCGGCCCGCACCACGAGCCACGGTGGGCCTGTGCCGCGGGCCGGCGGAGGGGTCGTATCCCTGCCGGACGCCTACCCGGCCCCTGCCGGACCCCTACCGGGCCGCCGCCGACGCGGAGGCCGGTGCCGGTGCGTAGCCGGCGGGTCGGCTGGTGAAGGTGCCCCGGCCCTGGGTGCGGCTGCGCAACCGGGTGGCGTAGCCGAACAGTTCGGCGAGCGGCACGGTCGCGGTCACCACGGCCACCCCGCCCCGGGTCTCCGAGCCGCCGACCCGGCCGCGCCGGGCGGCCAGGTCCCCGAGGACCCCGCCCACCGCGTCCTCCGGCACGGTCACCGTGACCTCGGCGACCGGTTCGAGCAGCGCCGCCGTGCACGCCCGCAGGGCCTCGCGGAGGCCGAGCCGGCCGGCCGTGCGGAAGGCCGTGTCGGAGGAGTCCTTCACATGGGTGGAGCCGTCGGTGAGCGTGACGCGCAGCCCGGTCACCGGGTGGCCGCCGAGCGGCCCCTCGGTGAGGGCGTCCCGGCAGCCGGCCTCCACCGCGCGCACGTACTCCTGCGGCACCCGCACGCCGACCACGGCGGAACGGAACTCGAAGCCGGTGCCGCCCGGTTCGGGCCCGAGCGGCTCCACGTCCAGGACGACCTGCGCGAACTGTCCTGCCCCGCCGTCCTGCTTGACGTGCCGGAACACGAACCCGCGCACTCCGCCGACGACCGTCTCCCGGTACGCGACCCTGGGCCGGCCCACGCCGGCCTCCGGTCCGCCGTCGCGCCGGATCTTCTCCACCGCGACCTCCAGGTGGAGTTCGCCCATCCCGGACAGCACGGTCTGCCCGGTCTCGGCGTCGGTGCGCACCACCAGCGAGGGGTCCTCCTCGGCGAGCCGGGCGAGCGCCGTCGCGAGCCGCCCGGTGTCGGTGCTCCGCCGTGCCTCGACGGCCACGGACACCACGGGTTCGGCGGCCACGGGCGGCTCCAGCAGCAGCGGGGCGCCCGGGTCGCACAGCGTGGCGCCGGTCCGGGCCGACTTCACGCCCGCGAGCGCGACGATGTCACCGGCGACCGCCCGGTCCAGCTGGACGTGCCGGTCCGCCATGACCCGTAGGATGCGCGCCACCCGCTCGGTGCGTCCGCTGCCGGGGTCCAACACGGTTGATCCCTTCTCGATCGTGCCGGAGTAGACGCGCACATGGGCCAGGCGGCCGGTGGCGGACGCGTTCACCTTGAACACGAGCCCGGCGAACGGCGCTTCCGGGTCGGCGGCCCGCCGCTGCTCGGCGCCCTCGTGGACACCGCGTACGGCGGGTACGTCCAGCGGTGACGGCAGGTAGGCCACCATCGCGTCCAGCAGCGGTTCGATGCCACGGTCGCGGTAGGCGGAACCGCACAGCACGACCACACCGTCACCGGTGCGGGTGAGGTCGCGCAGGGCCGCGGTGAGGGTCGCGGCGGAGAGCGTCTCCCGGTCGCAGAACTCCTCCAGGGCGGCCGGATGCCGTTCCGCGACCGCTTCCTCCAGCGCGCGGCGCCGCCGTCCCGCCTCCTCCCGCAACTCCTCGGGCACCGCTCCCTCCACGGCCGTGCCCGTGCCGTCGCCCCACACCAGGGACCGCATCCGCACCAGGTCCACGACCCCAATGAAGCCGTCCTCGGCGCCGATCGGCAGCTGGACGACCAGGGGTGCGGGGTGCAGCCGGTCCCGGATGGAGCCGACGGCGCGGTCGAGGTCGGCGCCCGCGCGGTCCATCTTGTTGACGAACGCGATCCTGGGGACGCCGTGCCGGTCGGCCTGCCGCCATACCGACTCGCTCTGCGGTTCGACCCCGGCGACGGCGTCGAACACGGCGACCGCCCCGTCGAGGACGCGCAGCGACCGCTCGACCTCGTCGGCGAAGTCGACGTGGCCGGGTGTGTCGATGAGGTTGACGCGGTGGCCGTCCCAGGCGCAGCTCACCGCGGCGGCGAAGATCGTGATGCCACGGTCGCGTTCCTGCGGGTCGAAGTCGGTGACGGTGGTGCCGTCGTGCACCTCGCCCCGCTTGTGGGTGGTGCCGGTCGCATACAGGATGCGCTCGGTGACGGTGGTCTTGCCGGCGTCGACGTGGGCGAGGATGCCGAGGTTGCGGACGGTGGCGAGGGTGTCGATGTGCGTGCGCACGGCCCGGTGCCTTTCGGGAAGTGGTCCTGGAAGAGGGCGGCGCGATTTCCCGTGTGCCGGACGGAGCGGACGGTACGGCGGCGGACGGGGCGTGTGCCGGGCGGGCCGCCGGGGTGTCAGCGGGGCGTCACGGGCATCCGGTGCCGGCCGCGCAGCGGGCACCGGACGGCCGGGGACACCAGGATCACCTCGGTCCGCGCGGGGGGAACGACGGCGGCGGTACGGTCACGCACGGCCCTGCTCCCCTCGGTCGACACGGCTCACGGAACGCGCCGCCGTGGTGTCGGGGCGGCGCGCGGTGTGACGCGAGTCTAGGAAGACGATCAGCCGAGGCGTACTGATTTTCCGGCCGGGTGGCCTCAGCCGGGTTGCGGGCAACCGGGCAACGAAGAAACCCCATGGCCGCAGCCATGGGGTTTCCCGTCGGTGTCCGAGGGGGGACTTGAACCCCCACGCCCGATAAAGGGCACTAGCACCTCAAGCTAGCGCGTCTGCCATTCCGCCACCCGGACCAGGTGTCTGCCGCCTTGCGGGGTGTGTTCCGCGCGGCGACATGGACAACAATACCAAGGTTTCGGAGTGCGTTTCACCTGCGTATCCGTCCGCCAGGGGAGGCGGGACGGCGGATGCCGACGGTATACAGTGCGCGAGGTCCTGTGTGCCGAACGTGAGAGTCAGGGCATGGACTGGTACTCCGGGAAGTTACCGGGCAGCCGCTCCCCCGCCGGGCCCCGGGTCACGGCCCGCACCAGAAGCTCACCGCCGACGAACGCGCCGCGCCAGGACGCGCCGAACCCGCCGAACAGCTCGTCCCGGTCACCACGGGAGCGGGGGACGCCGTGCCCGGTCTTGAAGGCGCGGATCTGCGGGGCGAGCCGGTCGTAGGTGGCGCGGTCGTCCGTGGCGAGCGTGGCCACCAGCGCGCCGTTGGACGCGTTCATCGCGGCCAGCAGCTCGGCCTCGGTGTCGACGAGGACGATCGTGTCGACCGGGCCGAAGGGCTCGGCGTGGTGCAGCGGGGAGGACGGCGGCGGACCCAGCAGGGTGACCGGATGGACGTAGGCGGAGGTGTCCTGGCCGGGCAGGAAGCGCGCCTCGTCCGGCCGGCCCCGGTACAGCGGTACGGCACCCCGGTCGACGGCCTCGGCCACCTGGTCGGTCAGCTCCTTGGCCTTGGCCGCGTTGATCAGCGGTCCGAAGTCCAGCTCGGGGAGCGGGTCGGCCGGGTCCGTCACGGCGAGGGGGTGACCCACGCGGACGGCCCGGACCGCCGGCAGGTAGGCGGCGAGGAACGCGTCGAACAGGGACCGCTGGACGACGAAGCGCGGGTAGGCGGTGCAGCGCTGTTTGCCGTAGTCGAAGAGCCGGGGGACGACGGCGGTGAGCGCCGCCCAGTCGGAGAAGTCCCAGATCCCCCAGGTGTTCAGCCCCTCCTGTTCCAGGACGTGCCGTTTGCCCAGGTCGGCGACGGCGGTGGCGACGGCGGCGCCGGTGTCGCGGCCTCCGACGAAGGACACGCAGCCGATCTCCGGCGCCCGCACCAGCGCCTGGTTCAGCTCGCGCCCGCTGCCGCCGACCAGGGTCAGGGGCACCCCCTCGCGTGCGGCCAGCGCCGCGGCGAGGGTGAGGCACGCCACACCGCCGTCGGTCGGTGTCTTGGCGATGACCGCGTTGCCGGCCAGCGCCTGCACGAGGGCGGCGTGCACGAGCACGCTCATCGGGTAGTTCCAGCTGGCGATGTTCGACACGGGCCCGTCCAGCGGGGACCGGCCCGCGAGCATCGGTTCGATCCCGTCGACGTACCAGCGCACGCCGTCGATCGCCCGGTCCACGTCCGCGAGCGCGAGCCGCCAGGGCTTGCCGATCTCCCAGACGAGCAGCAGGGCGAGCAGGTCGCGGTGCTCGGCGAGCGCGTCCAGGGTGGCGGCGACGCGGGCGCGCCGTTCGGGCAGCGGGATGTGCCGCCAGGCGCGGTGCTGGTCCAGGGCGGCGCGTACGGCCTGCTGGGCAGTGTCGCCGTTCAGGCGGGGCGCGCCGGCGATCGGGGTGCCGTCGACCGGGGTGGTCGCGGGCAGGGTCCGGCCGTCGGGCCGCCAGACACCGGCCCACAGATTGCCGGCCGCCTGCTCCCGGAAGGCCTCGGGGGCGACCGTGAGACAGCGCCGCCAGGCGTCGGCGTAGGAGGTGCCGGGTTTGAGGAGGGCGACGGGAGGAGGTGTCGGGGGCTGCGGGGTGAGGGTGGGTGACATACGGGGTCTCCGCTCTCGCTGGGCGGGGATGGAGGGTGCGGGGAGGTACCTGCCTTTTCTGGGGAGTCGGTGGTGCGGGCGGGACGCGCCTCGGCTCAGCCCCGCCGCGGCGGGAGTCGGCGGTGGGGGAGGCACGCGCCCTCGGCTCAGCCCTGCCGCAACGTCTCCAGCACCGCGCGGGCCGTCTCCGTAGGGGTACGGCCCACTCGCACCCCGGCCGCCTCCAGGGCCTCCTGCTTGGCGCGGGCGGTGCCGGTGGAGCCGGAGACGATGGCGCCGGCGTGGCCCATGGTCCGGCCCTCGGGCGCGGTGAACCCGGCGATGTAGCCGACGACGGGCTTGGTGACGTGGTCGCGGACATAGGCGGCGGCCCGTTCCTCCGCGTCGCCGCCGATCTCCCCGATCAGGACGATCAGTTCGGTGTCGGGATCGTCCTGGAACGCGGCCAGGCAGTCGATGTGGCTGGTGCCGACGACGGGGTCACCGCCGATGCCGACGCAGGTGGAGAAGCCGGTGTCGCGCAACTCGTACATGAGCTGGTAGGTGAGGGTGCCCGATTTGGAGACCAGGCCGATACGGCCGGGCTTGGCGATGTCGGCGGGGATGATGCCCGCGTTCGACTGGCCCGGGGAGATCAGGCCGGGGCAGTTGGGCCCGATGATCCGTGTGCCCCGCTGCCGCGCGTACGCGGTGAAGGCGACTGTGTCGTGGACCGGGATGCCCTCGGTGATGACGACGGCCAGCGGGATACGGGCGTCGGCGGCCTCGGTGACGGCCGCCTTGGCGAAGGCGGGCGGGACGAAGACGACGCTGACATCGGCGCCGGTCGCCCGTATGCCGTCGGCGACCGAGCCGAAGACGGGCAGCGGGTGTCCGTCGACGCCGACGGTACGGCCGGCCTTGCGCGGGTTGACCCCGCCGACGACGTTCGTGCCGGCCGCGAGCATGCGCCGGGTGTGCTTCATGCCCTCGGCGCCGGTCATGCCCTGGACGAGGATCTTGCTCTCCGTGGTGAGGTGGATGGCCATGTCCCGGCTCCTCAGGCGGTGTGGGCGAGTTCGGCGGCCCGGCGGGCGGCGCCGTCCATGGTGGCGACCTGTTCGACCAGCGGATGCGCGCGTGCGTCGAGGATCGCCCGGCCACGGGCGGCGTTGTTGCCGTCGAGGCGCACCACGAGCGGCTTGGTGGGCTGGATACGCTCGACCGCCGCGAGAATCCCGTCGGCGACGGCGTCGCACGCGGTGATCCCGCCGAAGACGTTGATGAGGACGCTCCGCACGGCCGGGTCGGCGAGCACCACCGAGAGCGCGTCGGCCATGACCTCCGCCGAGGCCCCGCCGCCGATGTCGAGGAAGTCGGCGGGGCGGGCGCCGCAGCCCGCGACCACGTCCAGGGTCGACATCACGAGTCCGGCGCCGTTGCCGATGATCCCGACCTCGCCGTCGAGCTTGACGTAGTTGATCCCGCGGGCGGCCGCCGCGGTCTCCAGCGGGTCCCGGTGCTCCTCGCCCTCGGCGCCCCAACGGGTCTGCCGGAAGCGGGCGTTGTCGTCGAGGGTGACCTTGCCGTCGAGGGCGAGGACGTGCCCCTGGGCGGTGCGCACCAGTGGGTTGACCTCGACCAGCAGGGCGTCCTCGCCGACCAGCACCTGCCACAGCCGGATGAGGACGTCGGCGGTCTGCGGCGGCAGCCCGGCCGCGCTCGCGATCTCCCCGGCCTTGGCGGAGGTGACGCCCTCGGCCCGGTCGACCGGGATGCGCGCCACGGCCTCCGGGTGGTTCGCCGCCACCTCCTCGATGTCCACCCCGCCCTGCGCGGAGGCGATGGCGAGGAAGCCGCCGGCCGCGCGGTCCAGGACGTAGGAGACGTAGAACTCCTCGGCGATGTCGACCGGTTCGGCCAACATCAGCGCCCGGACCCGATGGCCGTTGATGTCCATGCCGAGGATCTGCCGGGCCGTCAGTTCGGCGGCGGCCGGGTCGGCGACGAGCCGGACTCCGCCCGCCTTGCCGCGCCCGCCCGTCTTCACCTGAGCCTTGACGACGGCCCGGCCGCCGAGCCGCCGGGCGATCTCCCGGGCCTCCTTGGGTGACTGCGTGACCTCGGCCCGCGGCACCGGTACGCCGTGGTCCTGGAAGAGCTGTCGTGCCTGGTGTTCGTACAGGTCCATGCCGGCTCCTGTCTGCGGGGATCATCGCGCGCTCCGGTGACCGGAATCGACCGGAGACCGATGACCGAAAACTGTGTACGCCCCCTGGACACCGCCCACTGGATGCGGGATAACAAGCTTCATACAGTATTCGTCGACTGTATGCAATCTACTGCATACAGCCTGGCGCTGTACGCACCGCTGTACGCACCGCTGTACGCACCGCTGTACGCACCGCTGTACGCACCCCCTGCCCCGCGAGCCGCCCAAACTCCTACGAAAGGGACGGGACTTCGCCATGCCCGACGACACCCAGGACGTGATCTCCGGTGGCCATCTCGTTGCCAAGGCGCTGAAGGCCGAAGGCGTCGACCGCATCTACACCCTGTGCGGCGGCCACATCATCGACATCTACGACGGCTGCGTGGACGAGGGAATAGAAGTCGTCGACGTCCGTCACGAGCAGGTCGCCGCGCACGCCGCCGACGGCTACGCCCGTATCACCGGCAAGCCGGGCTGTGCGGTGGTCACCGCGGGGCCCGGGACGACCGACGCCGTCACCGGGGTCGCCAACGCCTTCCGCGCGGAGTCCCCGATGCTGCTGATCGGTGGTCAGGGCGCGCTCACCCAGCACAAGATGGGGTCCCTCCAGGACCTGCCGCACGTCGACATGATGACGCCGATCACCAAGTTCGCGGCGGCGGTGCCGGACACGGCCCGCGCGGCGGACATGGTGTCGATGGCCTTCCGCGAGTGCTACCACGGCGCACCGGGCCCCTCCTTCCTGGAGATCCCCCGGGACGTCCTCGACGCCAAGGTGCCCGTCGCCAGGGCCCGTGTCCCGCGGCCCGGTGCCTACCGGGCCTCGACCCGCTCGGCCGGCGATCCGGAGGCGATCGAGAAGCTCGCCGACCTGCTCGTCCACGCCGAGAAGCCGGCGATCCTGCTGGGCAGCCAGGTGTGGACGACCCGGGGCACCGAGGCCGCGATCGAGCTGGTACGCGCCCTGAACATCCCGGCGTACATGAACGGCGCCGGACGCGGCACGCTCCCGCCGGGCGACCCGCACCACTTCCAGCTCTCCCGCCGGTACGCCTTCTCGAACGCCGACGTCATCGTCATCGTCGGCACCCCGTTCGACTTCCGCATGGGCTACGGCAAGCGCCTCTCCCCCGACGCCACGGTGGTGCAGATCGACCTGGACTACCGCACCGTCGGCAAGAACCGCGACATCGGCCTCGGCATCGTCGGCGACGCCGGCCTGGTGCTGAAGTCGGTGACGGAGGCCGCCGCCGGGCGCCTCAACGGCGGTGCGGCCAAGCGCAAGGAGTGGCTGGACGAACTGCGCGCGGCCGAGCAGACGGCGATCGAGAAGCGGCTGCCGCAGCTGCGCTCCGACGCCTCCCCGATCCACCCGTATCGGCTGGTCAGCGAGATCAACGACTTCCTGACCGAGGACTCGATCTACATCGGCGACGGCGGCGACATCGTCACCTTCTCCGGGCAGGTCGTCCAGCCCAAGTCGCCCGGCCACTGGATGGACCCGGGCCCCCTCGGCACCCTCGGCGTCGGCATCCCCTTCGTGCTCGCCGCCAAGCAGGCCCGCCCCGACAAGGAGGTGGTCGCCCTCTTCGGGGACGGCGCCTTCTCCCTCACCGGCTGGGACTTCGAGACCCTGGTCCGCTACGGCCTCCCGTTCGTCGGCATCGTCGGCAACAACTCCTCCATGAACCAGATCCGTTACGGCCAGGCCGCCAAGTACGGCAAGGACCGCGAACGGGTCGGCAACACCCTCGGCGACGTCCCGTACGACAAGTTCGCGCAGATCCTCGGCGGCTACGGCGAGGAGGTCCGCGACCCCGCCGACATCGGCCCCGCCCTGCGCCGGGCCCGCGAGTCCGGCAAGCCGTCGCTGATCAACGTCTGGGTCGACCCGGACGCGTACGCCCCCGGAACCATGAACCAGACCATGTACAAGTGAGGTGGCCCGCATGACTGGAACGCCCACCAAGGCCCTGGCCGGCATCCGCGTCCTGGACATGACCCACGTCCAGTCCGGGCCGTCCGCCACCCAGTTGCTCGCCTGGCTCGGCGCCGACGTCGTCAAACTGGAGGCGCCGACCGGGGACATCACCCGCAAGCAGCTGCGGGACCTGCCGGACGTCGACTCCCTGTACTTCACGATGCTCAACTGCAACAAGCGGAGCATCACGCTGAACACCAAGACCGAGCGCGGCAAGGAGATCCTCACCGAGCTGATCCGGCGCTCGGACGTCATGGTCGAGAACTTCGGGCCGGGCGCGGTCGACCGGATGGGGTTCACCTGGGACCGCATCAAGGAGATCAACCCGCGGATCGTCTATGCCTCCATCAAGGGGTTCGGGGACGGCCCGTACACCGGCTTCAAGGCGTACGAGGTCGTCGCGCAGGCCATGGGCGGGTCGATGTCGACCACCGGTTTCGAGGACGGGCCGCCGCTGGCGACGGGCGCCCAGATCGGGGACTCGGGGACGGGTGTGCACGCCGTGGCGGGGATTCTCGCGGCGCTCCTCCAGCGCGAGCGGACCGGGCGTGGGCAGCGGGTCAACGTGGCCATGCAGCACGCCGTGCTCAACCTGTGCCGGGTGAAGCTGCGGGACCAGCAGCGCCTGGCCCACGGGCCGCTCGCCGAATATCCCAACGAGGACTTCGGCGAGGAGGTTCCCCGCTCCGGAAACGCGTCCGGCGGCGGCCAGCCGGGCTGGGCGGTGCGGTGCGCGCCGGGCGGCCCGAACGACTACGTGTACGTCATCGTCCAGCCCGTCGGCTGGAAGCCGATCACCGAACTCATCGGCCGGCCGGAGCTGGCCGAGGACCCCGAGTGGGCGACCCCGGAAGCCCGGCTGCCGAAGCTGAACAAGATGTTCCAGCTGATCGAGGAGTGGTCGGTGACCCTCCCCAAGTGGGAGGTGCTGGAGCGGCTGAACGCGCACAACATCCCGTGCGGCCCGATCCTGTCCACGAAGGAGATCATCGAGGACGCCTCGCTCGCCGCCAACGAGATGGTGGTCCGCGTCCCGCACCCCGAGCGCGGCGAGTTCGTGACCGTCGGCAGCCCGCTCAAGCTCTCCGACTCCCCCGTGGAGGTCACCAGCTCGCCCCTCCTCGGCGAGCACAACGAAGAGGTCTACGTCGGCGAACTGGGCCTCGGTGACGAGGAGCTGCGCCTGCTGAAGTCGAACGGAGTGATCTGACGTGATGGCCGAGGACCGGGTACTGCGGGTGCGGTCCCTGCTGGAGTCGGTGCGGGCCCAGGGCCGTACGGCGCTGACCGCGCCCGAGGGCAGGGTGGTCGCCGAGGCGTACGGGATCGCCGTACCGGGCGAGGAGCTGGCGGCGGACGTGGACGAGGCGGTGGCCGCGGCGGCACGTCTCGGCGGGCCGGTGGTGCTGAAGATCGTCTCGCCGGACATCCTGCACAAGACCGAGGCCGGCGGGGTCGTCGTGGGGGTGGAGGGCGCGGCCGACGTACGGGCCGCGTTCCACCGGATCGTGAAGAACGCGCGCGCCTACGACGCGCAGGCCCGTATCGAGGGCGTGCTGGTGCAGGAGTTGCTGCCGGCGGGCCAGGAGGTCATCGTCGGCGCGGTCACCGACCCGACGTTCGGGAAGGTGGTGGCGTTCGGGCTCGGCGGGGTGCTGGTCGAGGTGCTGAAGGACGTGACGTTCCGCCTCGCGCCGGTCTCCGCCGACGAGGCCCTGTCGATGCTCGACTCCGTCCGGTCGGCGGAGATCCTGCGCGGGGTCCGCGGGCAGGCCGGTGTGGACCGGTGGGCGGTGGCCGAGCAGATCCGTCGCGTGTCCCAACTCGTCGCGGACTTCCCCCAGATCGCGGAGGTGGACCTCAATCCGGTGATCGCGACGGCGCGGGGCGCGGTCGCCGCCGACATCCGGATCATCCTCGCCGAGCGGCAGCCGGTACCGAGGAGGACGTACACGCGCGAGGAGATCCTCGCGTCCATGCGGCGGCTGATGCAGCCCGCCTCCGTCGCCGTGATCGGCGCCTCCAACGAGCCCGGCAAGATCGGCAACTCGGTGATGCGCAACCTGGTCGACGGCGGCTTCGCCGGCGACATCCACCCGGTGAACCCCAAGGCCGACGACATCCTCGGCCGCAAGGCGTACAAGAGCGTCACGGACGTGCCCGGCGAGGTGGACGTGGCCGTCTTCGCCATCCCCGCCCGGTTCGTGGCCGCGGCCCTGGAGGAGGTGGGCCGCAAGGGCATCCCGAACGCCGTCCTGATCCCGTCCGGGTTCGCGGAGACCGGCGAGCACGCGCTCCAGGCGGAGATCGTGGCGATCGCCGAGCGGCACGGCATCCGCCTGCTCGGCCCGAACATCTACGGCTACTACTCCACCTGGCAGGACCTGTGCGCCACGTTCTGCACGCCGTACGACGTCAAGGGCGGGGTGGCGCTGACCTCGCAGTCCGGTGGCATCGGCATGGCCATCCTGGGCTTCGCCCGCACCACGAAGACGGGCGTGTCGGCGATCGTCGGCCTCGGCAACAAGTCGGACCTGGACGAGGACGACCTGCTGACCTGGTTCGGCGAGGACCCGCACACCGAGTGCATCGCGATGCACCTCGAAGACCTCAAGGACGGGCGGGCGTTCGTGGAGGCGGCCCGCGCGACCGTGCCGAAGAAGCCGGTCGTGGTGCTGAAGGCGGGCCGTACGGCGGCGGGCGCCAAGGCGGCCGGTTCGCACACCGGCGCGCTCGCGGGCGACGACGCGGTGTACGACGACATCCTCCGGCAGGCCGGGGTCATCCGGGCGCCGGGCCTGAACGACATGCTGGAGTACGCGCGCGCGTTGCCGGTGCTGCCCACCCCGCAGGGGGACAACGTCGTGATCATCACCGGCGCGGGCGGCAGCGGTGTGCTGCTGTCGGACGCGGTGACGGACAACGGGCTGACCCTGATGGAGATCCCGCCCGACCTGGACGAGGCGTTCCGCCGGTTCATCCCGCCGTTCGGCGCGGCCGGCAACCCGGTCGACATCACCGGGGGCGAGCCGCCGTCGACGTACGAGGCGACGATCCGGCTGGGCCTTCAGGACCCGCGCATCCACGCGCTCGTGCTCGGCTACTGGCACACGATCGTCACCCCGCCGATGGTGTTCGCGGAACTCACCGCGCGCGTGGTCGCCGAGTTCCGCGAGCGGGGCGTCGAGAAGCCGGTCGTGGCGTCGCTGGCCGGTGACGTCGAGGTGGAGGAGGCCTGCCAGTACCTGTTCGAGCGGGGGGTCGTGGCGTATCCGTACACGACCGAGAAGCCGGTGGCGGTGCTCGGCGCGAAGTACCGGTGGGCGCGGGCCGCCGGTGTGTTGGGGGGCGGTTCATGAGCTGAGCGGAACGGAGCCGGCCGGCGGTGCGCGCCGGCCGGCCCCCGGACCCGTCTGCGCACGAAAGGCATGGGACAGGGGGCGCTGGCCAGAACTTTCGACGCAAGGGGTGAGCGATGAGAACGACCGATTACTCGACGTCCGTGCCGTACCGGGAAGTGACGGACCGGAACGGACGCGTGTACCGGGTCGGCGAGTCCGACATCGACATCATGGGCCGCAGGCGCACCTGGATGGTCATCCTGCCCTGGGTGGGCATGATGGGCATCAGCTCCGCCGAGTACGCGTTCACGTCCGCGGAGGACACGCTCCACGAGGCGCATCTGTGGAGCAGCGGGCACATCTTCTGGCTGATGGGCGTCTGGGTGTTCTTCCAGGCGGCCGTGGCCTTCCCGGCGGGGCAGCTGCGGGAGAGCGGCCGGCTGCCCGCCCGTACGGCGATGCTGCTCGGCGCGGTCGGCACGCTGCTGGGCTATCTGTCACTGGCGTACGCGCCGCATGTCGCCGTCGCCTACCTCGGCTTCGGCATGTGCAGCGGTATCGGCGCCGGTCTGGTCTACGCGACCTGCGTGAACATGGTCGGCAAGTGGTATCCGGAACGCAAGGGCGGCAAGACCGGCTTCGTCAACGGCGGGTTCGCCTACGGCTCGGTGCCGTTCGTGTTCCTGTTCACGTCGTACATGGACCTGAGCAACTACCGCGGCGTGCTGGTCGCGGTCGGCATCGGACTGTGCCTGGTGGTGGCGTCCGCCGGCTGGTTCTTCAGGGACCCGCCGAAGAACTGGTGGCCCGCGCACGTCGACCCGCTCATGGTGACCCACGACCCGAAGATCCGCCGGGCGCTGGAGAAGAACCCGCCGGCGGTGAAGCAGTACACCCCGAAGGAGGCGGCGCGTACCCCTGTTCTGTGGATGATGTGGTTCTGTCTGCTGTGCACGGCCGGGATCAATATCTTCGGCATCGCCTTCCAGGTGCCGTTCGGCAAGGACATGGGCTTCGCGGGCGGGATCGTGGCGACGGCGATGTCCCTGAAGGCCATCGTCAACGGCACCGGGCGCGGTGTCATCGGCTGGATATCCGACCGCTACGGGCGCCGCAACACGCTGATCATCGTGTGCCTCGTGCTCGGCTCCGCGCAGTTCGGTGTGCTGGTGTCGGGCCAGATGGGCAGCATGCCGTTCTTCCTGCTGTGCTCCATGGTCTCCGGTTTCGGCGGCGGGGCGATCTTCCCGCTGTTCGCGGCCATGACGGCGGACTACTTCGGCGAGAACAACAACGCCTCCAACTACGGGATGGTCTACAGCTCGAAGCTCGTCTCCGGGCTCGTCGGTTCGGGCCTGGGCGCGGTCGTCGTCGACGCCTGGGACTACCACGGCGCGTTCGTCCTGGCGGGCTCCGTCGGGCTGGCCTCCGCGGTGCTGGCGCTCTTCCTGAAGGCTCCGGGCAGGCCGAAGGCCCGGCGCATCGTCCCCAACCCGCACCCCCTCGGTGAGGAGATGGCATAAGCATGACGGCAGATCCACTCTCGGCCGACCTGCACGCCGCACCACGTCCCTATCGCGAGGTGACCGACTCGCACGGCCGCGTCTACCGCATGGGCGAGACCGACCGGGACATCCTCGGCCACTCCCGCAAGCTCATGGTCTACCTGCCGTGGCTCGCCATGATGGCGATCAGCGTCTTCGAGTACGCGTACGGCTCCGCGGAGGACACCCTCTCGCACGCGCACGGCTGGACCCAGTCCAACACCTTCTGGATCCTCAGCGTCTGGGTGTTCTTCCAGGCCGGCATCGCCTTCCCGGCGGGCTGGCTGCGCGAGAAGGGCATCCTGACCGCCCGCCGTGCGATGTACACCGGATCGGGCCTGTGCCTGGTCGGATTCCTGGCCCTGTCGCATCTGGACGACGTGTGGCTGGCGATCATCGGCTTCGGCGTGATCGGCGGCGTCGGCGCCGGGCTGGTGTACGCGACGTGCATCAACATGGTCGGCAAATGGTTCCCCGAACGGCGCGGCGCCCGCACGGGCTTCGTCAACGGCGGCTTCGCGTACGGCTCGCTGCCGTTCATCTTCATCTTCAACTACGCCTTCGACACGGAGAACTACCACCGGGTCCTGGACCTCATCGGCGTCTACGTGATGATCGTCGTGTTCGCCTCGGCGTTCTTCTTCAAGGACCCGCCGAAGAACTGGTGGCCGGCGGACATCGACCCGCTCTCCTTCTCCGGCGACAGCAAGAACGCCCGCTCGCTCGCCAAGAACCCGCCGGCGGTACGGCAGTTCACGCCCAAGGAGGCCATCCGCACCGGGATGCTGCCCCTGATGTGGATCTCCGTCGTGATGACCGCCGGCGTGTCGATCTTCGGGATCTCCTTCCAGGTCGACTTCGCCAAGGAGGTGGGCTTCGGCCCGCTGGTCGCGGCGTCCTCGATGGGCGTGATGGCGGTCATCAACGGCATCGGCCGCGGTGTCGTGGGCTGGCTGTCGGACCACTGGGGGCGCAAGGCGACCCTCGTCTTCGTCATCGTCGTCCTCGGGCTCGCCCAGTTCGGTGTGATCTGGGCCGGTGACGTCAGGAGCGAGTGGCTGTTCCTGTTCTTCGCCTTCCTCTCCGGCTTCGGCGGCGGCGCCTTCTACCCGATGTTCGCCGCGCTGACCCCGGACTACTTCGGCGAGAACTACAACGCCACGAACTACGGCCTGGTGTACAGCGGCAAGCTGGTCAGTGGCCTGTTCGGCGGCGGCCTCGGCTCCATGGTGGTCGGCGCCTGGGGCTACAACGGCGCCTACGCGCTGGCCGGCGGCGTCTCGATGGTGGCGGCGGCGCTCGCGCTGCTGCTGCGCCAGCCGGGCCGCACCGGCGGTGACGAGGCCGTACCGGCCGCGAAGCCGCACCCGGCCACCTGACCGCCCGCTCCCGCTCCGCACGGCGCAACCGGTGTTCCCCCTCCCCGACCCGCTCGTCGGTCGGGGAGGGGGTCCTTCGCGTCGGCCCGGGTGTTCCCCGTGAGGGTGGTGCCGGCTCACCGCGCCCCCGTCCGGCCCGGGCCGGTCGCACCCTCACCGCGTGGCGGCTGCGACGCGGCTCGCGGACACCCCGTGCGGCCGGCTGTCCGGAGGCCGTCGACCAGGGCGCCTCCCCCCGGGCACGAGCACGGCCGGCCCTCCGCGGAGGCGTCGGTCAGGTCGCGTTCCGCTCGTGGTACGAACGCCGGGTGTGCTCGGTGTGTTCGCGCATCAGCTGGGTGGCGCGCTGCTCGTCACGGGCGGCGATCGCGGTGATCAGTTCGCGGTGCTCGCGCCACGACTGCCGGCCGCGCTGCCGGGCCACCGGCGTGTAGTACCAGCGGACCCGTCGGTCGACCTGGGCGGCGAGTCCGGCGAGGACGGTGTTGCCGGCCAGCTCCATCACCTTGGCGTGGAAGGCCGCGTTGAGGGCGACCGCGCGGTCCACGTCCTCGGCCGCCACCGCCTTCTCGCCCTCGGCGCACAGCTCCTCCAGCACGGCGATGCCCGCGCTGTCCGCGTGCGCGGCGGCCAGCCGGGCTGCCTCCGCCTCCAGCAGGGTGCGAACCGTGAGCAGCTGGTCGGCCTCCTCCTCGGTCGGCTCGTGCACGAACGCGCCCTGGGCGGGCCGCAGATCGACCCATCCCTCGGTGTTCAGCCGCTGGAGCGCCTCGCGCACGGGCTGCCGGGAGACGCCGAGATGCCCGGCGAGTTCGCTCTCCACCAGGTGCTGGCCGGGTTGCAGAGCACGGGTGGTGATCAGTTCCAGCAGCGCCTCGTAGACGCGCTCACGCAGCGGGCCGGGCCGTTCCAGCTTGGGCACCGCCCCCTGGGGCAGTCCGGTCGACAACATCGCGGTCCCCTCCTGGGCAGGTCAGACGCGTGGGCGCTGGACACTCACTGTCAGCTCAGTATCAATTGTCTTTCGTCTACAGTGTACGGTGCACAGTATTCATCACCAGGCGTACGGAAGCACGCAGGAATCCGGCCGAGTACGCAACTGAGCCCCTTACGGCTCCTATGGGCACCGCACGACCTGCCCGGCGTACGACAGATTGCCGCCGAAACCGAACAGCAGCACCGGATCGCCCGTGCTGAGCGCCCCCCGTTCGGCCAGCTTGGAGAAGGCGAGCGGAATGCTGGCGGCCGAGGTGTTGCCGGACTCAGTGACGTCGCGGGCGACCACCGCGTTGACGGCCCCGAGCTTCTCGGCCAGCGGCTCGATGATCCGCAGGTTGGCCTGGTGCAGCACCACCCCGGCCAGCTCCTCGGGGGCCACCCCGGCCTTCTCGCAGGCCTGGCGGGCGATGGCCGGCAGCTGGGTGGTGGCCCAGCGGTAGACGCTCTGCCCCTCCTGCGCGAACCGCGGCGGCGTGCCCTCGATCCGCACGGCGTGCCCCATCTCGGGCACCGATCCCCACAGCACCGGCCCGATCCCGGGCTCCCGGCCGGACCCGCACGCCTCCACCACGGCCGCCCCGGCGCCGTCGCCGACGAGGACGCAGGTGCTGCGGTCGGTCCAGTCGGTGACGTCGGACATCTTGTCGGCGCCGATGACGAGCGCCCGGGCCGCGGCGCCCGCCCGGACGGTGTGGTCGGCGGTGGCGAGGGCGTGGGTGAAGCCGGCGCAGACGACGTTGACGTCCATAGCGGCCGGCCGCGGGATGCCGAGGCGGGCGGCCACCCGGGCGGCGGTGTTCGGGGAGCGGTCGATCGCGGTGGACGTGGCCACCAGCACCAGGTCGATGTCGTGGGGGGCGAGTCCGGCCGCGGCGAGGGCCTTGGCGGCGGCGTGCGCGGCCAGCTCGTCGACCGGCTCGTCGGGGCCGGCGATGTGCCGGGTCCGGATGCCCACCCGGCTGCGGATCCACGCGTCACTGGTGTCGACCATGCCCGCCAGGTCGTCGTTGGTGAGCACCTTGGCGGGCTGGTAGTGACCGATGGCGGCGATGCGCGAGCCGTTCATGCCGGGGTATCCCCTCGTGCCGTGGGTAGCGGGATCCACCAGTCTGATCAGTGACTCGCGAGTACGACGGCAGGTGAAGTCACAGGAATCGGGCGCCCGGGTTGTCGGCTTCCCTCAGGCCCTCGGACGCCCGACCTTTCACCCGGTGAACAGCTGTGTCGCCTTCCGCACCAGCTCGTACAGGCCGTAGGCGAGGGGTGTTCCCACCCACAGCCAGGCGAAGGCGATCAGGCCCCTTCGGCTAGGCGGGCTGCTGTCGCTGGGCATCTGCGGCCTCCTTCGGGGCGGGGACGTGGTGGCGGGGGTGGACGGGACGGACCAGTTCGCCCGCGACGAAGCCGACGACGAGCAGGCCGATCATGATGCCGAACGACAGTCCGTACAGCGAGGAGCCGTGCTTGCCGGCCGCCTCCTGCCGGTCGGCGATCCAGTTGACGATCAGCGGCCCGAGCACGCCGGCCGTGGACCAGGCGGTCAGCAGCCGGCCGTGGATGGCACCGACCTGGTAGGTGCCGAAGAGGTCCTTCAGATAGGCGGGGATCGTCGCGAAGCCGCCGCCGTAGAAGGAGAGGATCACCAGCGCGCACAGCACGAACAGCGGTTTCGACGTGTCCCCGAACAGCGCGATCAGCAGGTACATCAGCGCGCCGACGCCGAGGTAGACGCGGTAGATGTTCTTGCGGCCGACTCTGTCGGAGGTGGAGGACCAGCCGATGCGGCCGGCCATGTTGGCGGCCGACAGCAGCGCGACGAAGCCGGCCGCCGCCGAGGCCGACACGGGGGTGGAGCTGTCGGCGAAGAAGTCCGTGATCATCGGCGCGGCCTTCTCCAGGATGCCGATGCCGGCGGTCACGTTCATGCACAGCACGACCCACAGGCACCAGAACTGCGGGGTGCGCACGGCGCTGCGGGCGGAGACCTGGACGCCCTCGACGGCGCTCGGCCCGCCCTCGACCGGCTTCTCGGTGCGCGGCACCCGGACCAGGAGGACACCGAGGGTCATGAAGGCGGCGTACGACAGCCCGTGCACCAGGAAGGCGAGGGCGATGCCGTCGTTGTCGGAACCGAAGGATTCGAGCATCTGGGCCGACCACGGCGAGGCGATCAGCGCGCCGCCGCCGAAGCCCATGATGGCGATGCCGGTGGCCATGCCCGGCCGGTCCGGGAACCACTTGATCAGGGTGGAGACGGGCGAGATGTAGCCGATGCCGAGGCCGATCCCGCCGACGAAGCCGTAGCCGAGGACGATCAGCCAGTACTGCTTCGTCCCCGCGCCGAGCGCGGAGATCAGGAAGCCGGAGGAGAAGCAGACGAGGGCCACGGTCATCGCCCAGCGCGGCCCGTTGCGCTCGACGAGAGTGCCGCCGAAGGCGGCCGACAGCCCGAGCATCACGATCGCCAGCTGGAAGGGCAGCGCGCTCTGGGTGCCGTCGAGGCCCAGCGCGGATTCGAGCGGCGGCTTGAAGACGCTCCAGGCGTAGGCCTGGCCGATGGAGAGGTGGACGGAGAGGGCGGCGGGCGGGACGAGCCAGCGGCTCCAGCCCGGGGGTGCGACAGGGGGGCTGCTCATGACGCCGGACGGTAGGGCCGGTCAGGGGAGTTGAGAAGGCGGCCGTCGACCGTATGCGGTGAACGGTATGCGGGCTGCGCTCAACGGTCGCCGCGCGAACCCTTGCTGACGCCAACTCCATACTGTAGACAATATTTCGTCGACAGGATTCAGCCGACGTGTCCGCCGGCTTCTGTCCTCACCTCCGCGGTATCCCTCAAACCGAACGGAGCGTCCTTGTGAAAGTCGCAGTTCTCGGCGCCGGTGCCATCGGCGCCTACGTCGGTGCCGCGCTCCACCGCGCCGGTGCCGACGTGCACCTCATCGCCCGTGGACCGCATCTCGCGGCCATGAGGCGGCACGGCGTCCGGGTGGTCAGCCCGCGCGGCGACTTCACCGCGCACCCCCATGCCACCGACGACCCGGCCGAGGTCGGCCCGGTCGACCATGTCTTCCTGGGCCTGAAGGCCACCGCGTACGCGGCGTGCGGGCCGCTGATCGCACCCCTGCTGCACGAACGCACCACGGTGGTGGCCGCGCAGAACGGCATCCCCTGGTGGTACTTCCACCGGCACGGCGGCCCCCACGACGGCCACCGCCTGGAGAGCGTCGACCCGGGCGGCGCCGTCAGCGCCGTCCTCGCCCCCGAACGGGCCGTCGGCTGCGTCGTCTACGCGGCGACGGAACTCCAGGCACCCGGCCTGGTGCGCCACGTGGAGGGCACCAGGTTCTCCCTCGGCGAGCCCGACCGCAGCATCTCGGCGCGCTGCCTGGAACTGAGCGGGGCGATGCAGGCCGGCGGGCTGAAGTGCCCGGTGGAGCCGGATCTGCGCAACGACATCTGGCTCAAGCTGCTCGGGAACATCTCCTTCAACCCGATCAGCGCCCTGGCCCGGGCCACCATGCGGCAGATGTGCCGGCACGGCGGCACCCGCCGGGTCATCGAGACGATGATGCGCGAGACGCTCTCCGTCGCCGAGGCCCTCGGCTGCGAGGTGGGCGTCTCCATCGAGCGCCGGCTCGCCGGTGCCGAACGCGTCGGCGACCACCGCACCTCCACCCTCCAGGACCTGGAACGCGGCAAGCCGCTGGAGCTGGACGTGCTGCTCGCCGCCGTGGTCGAACTCGCGGAGATCACCGGCGTGGAGGTGCCCACCCTGCGCACCGTGCACGCCATCTCCGACCTGCTCGCGCTGAGGAGTGCCGCATGAGGAACCGGCAACCGAAGACCTACACCCGGCTGACGCGCCCCCTGGTGCGCGACTGTCGTGACGAGCCGTTCCGGGAGGCGAGTTGGGAGGAGGCGCTGGACCGCGCCGCCCGGGGCCTGGAGCGCAACCGGGACGCGTTCGGGATGTTCTCCTGCGCCCGGGCCACGAACGAGATGAACTACGTGGCGCAGAAGTTCGCGCGGGTCGTGATGGGCACCAACAACGTCGACTCCTGCAACCGGACGTGTCACGCGCCCAGTGTCGCGGGGCTTTCGGCCGCGTTCGGCTCGGGCGGCGGCACCTCGTCGTACGAGGAGATCGAGCACACCGACGTCATCGTGATGTGGGGCTCCAACGCCCGCTTCGCGCACCCGATCTTCTTCCAGCACGTGCTGAAGGGCATCCGGAACGGCGCCCGGATGTACGCCGTCGACCCGCGCCGGACCTCCACCGCCGAGTGGGCGGAGAGCTGGCTCGGGCTGAACGTCGGCACCGACATCCCGATGGCGCACGCGATCGGCCGGGAGATCATCCACGCCGGGCTGGTGAACGAGGCGTTCGTCGAGCGGGCGACCACCGGCTTCGAGGAGTACCGCAAGCTGGTCGAGCCGTGGACGCTCTCCCTCGCCGAGAAGGTGACCGGCGTACCGGCCCGCGCCGTCCGGGAACTGGCGCACGCCTACGCCCGCGCCGAGCGCGCCCAGCTGTGCTGGACCCTCGGCATCACCGAGCACCACAACGGCACCGACAACGTCCGCGCGCTGATCAACCTCTCCCTGCTCACCGGCCATGTCGGCCGCTACGGCTCCGGGCTCCAGCCGCTGCGCGGGCAGAACAACGTGCAGGGCGGCGGCGACATGGGTGCCATCCCCAACCGGCTGCCCGGCTTCCAGGACATCCTCGACGCGGACGTCCGGCTGAAGTTCGAGTCGGCCTGGCACACCGTCATCCAGCCGCACTACGGGCTGAACCTGACGGAGATGTTCGAGGCGATGGAGGACGGCAGGCTGCGCGCGGTGTACTGCGTCGGGGAGAACCCGGCCCAGTCGGAGGCCGACAGCGAGCAGGCCGTACGCCGCCTGAGGGCACTGGACTTCCTCGTCGTCCAGGACATCTTCCTCACGAAGACCGCCGAGCTGGCGGACGTCGTCCTGCCCGCCACCGCCGGCTGGGCGGAGACCGAGGGCACCACCACCAACAGCGAGCGGCGCGTGCAGCGGGTGCGACGGGCCGTCACCCCGCCCGGTGAGGCCCGCGAGGACATCGACATCATCTGCGAACTCGCCGCCCGGCTGGGCCACGACTGGAAGTACGCCGACGCGGAGGCCGTGTGGAACGAGCTGCGGTCGGTGTCCCCGGACCACTACGGGATGACGTACCGCCGGCTGGAGGAGCACCAGGGCATCCAGTGGCCCTGCCCGAGCACCGAACAGCTCGAACCTCCCTTCCTGCACGGCAGGCTGTGGGAGCCGGACCCCGGAAACCGGGGCAGGCCGGCGCCGTTCGGGCTGGTGCAGCACGATCCGCCGGTGGACCTCACCGACGAGGAGTACCCGATCCGGCTCACCACCGGCCGGCGGCTGGACTCCTACAACACCGGTGTGCAGAGCGGTGGTTTCGCCTCCCCGCTGCGGCGCGGCGAGTACGTCGAGCTGTGCCCGGAGGACGCCGAGCGGTACGGGGTCGTCGTCGGCGAGGAGGTGCGGGTGTCCTCACGGCGGGGTTCGGTCGTGGCCCCCGTCTGGATCGACACGGCCCTGCGCCCCGGCCTCGCCTTCATGACCATGCACTTTCCCGACGAGGTCGACACCAACCAGCTGACCATCGAGGCGAACTGCCCGATCGCCGGGACGGCCGAGTTCAAGGCGTCGGCGATCCGGATCGAGAAGCTGCCCGCAGTGACCTATGTGAGGTGACCCACCCGTGGACCTGCACTTCGGCGACAGCAAACCGACGGACGAGGAACGCGCCGCCGTGGACGCGCTGTTGGGCCCCCCGGAATCCGCCTGGGAGGGCGCCGACCGCACCGACGCCGACCTGCGGTGGGCGCGCGGCGGCCGGGCGGCCCGCGACCGGCGCGATCTGCTGCTGCCGGGGCTGCACGCCCTCAACGACCGCGTCGGCTGGATCAGCGAGGGCGGCCTCGGCTATCTGTGCCGCAGGCTGACCGTGCCACCGGCCGAGGCGTACGGGGTGGCCACCTTCTACGCCATGTTCTCCGTCCGGCCGCGCCCCGCGACGGTCCTGCACGTCTGCACCGACCTGGCCTGCATGGCCGCCGGTGCCGAGGAGGTGTGCGCCGGGATCGAGGCGCGGCTCGGCCCCGGCAGCGGGGTGACCGTCGAGCGCGGCCCCTGCCTCGGCCTGTGCGAACGCGCCCCGGCCGCGCTCGCGATCCGGGCGGGCGACCCGGTGCGTACGGCGGTGTCGGCGCCCGCGTCCGTCGCGGAGGCCGTCGACGCGGCGAGCGCGCCGGACGCGGCGCCCGAGGAACCGCGGGCCGTGGCGGCGGTGCCGCAGGCGGGAGACCCCTCGCTGACGCTGCTGCGCCGGGTCGGCGTCGTCGACCCGTCCTCGCTGGACGACTACCGGGCGCACGGCGGATACACGGCCCTGCGCCGGGCCTTCGCGCTCGGCCCGGCCGGGGTGATCCGGGAGGTGACCGACTCGGGCCTGGTCGGACGCGGCGGCGCCGCCTTCCCCACCGGCCGCAAGTGGCAGGCCACGGCGTCCCAGCCGGACCACCCGCACTATCTGGTGTGCAACGCCGACGAGTCGGAGCCCGGGACCTTCAAGGACCGGGTGCTGATGGAGGGCGATCCGTTCGCGCTCGTGGAGGCGATCACCATCGCGTCGTACGCGATCTCCGCGCACCGGGCCTTCGTCTACATCCGCGGTGAGTACCCGCGCGCGGTCCGCCGGGTCCAGAACGCGATCGACCAGGCCCGCGCCCGCGGTCTGCTCGGCGACGACATCCTCGGCCAGGGCTACCGCCTGGACATCGAGATCCGGCGCGGCGCCGGCGCCTACATCTGCGGCGAGGAGACGGCCCTGTTCAACTCCATCGAGGGCCACCGCGGCGAGCCCCGCAGCAAACCGCCCTTCCCCGTGGAGAAGGGCCTGTTCGGTAAGCCCACCGCCGAGAACAACGTGGAGACGCTGGTCAACGTCCTGCCGATCCTGACCATGGGCGCCCCGGCGTACGCGGCGATCGGCACGGCGCGCTCCACCGGGCCGAAGCTGTTCTGCGTCTCCGGCAGTGTGGACCGGCCCGGGGTCTACGAGCTGCCGTTCGGCGCGACGCTGGGCGAGCTGCTGAGCCTGGCCGGGGTGCGCTCGGGGCTGCGGGCGGTCCTCCTCGGCGGGGCGGCCGGCGGGTTCGTACGGCCCGACGAGCTGGATCTGCCGCTCACCTTCGAAGGCACCCGGGAGGCGGGCACCACGCTGGGCTCGGGGGTGGTGATGGCCTTCGACGACACCGTGCCGCTCCCCCGGCTGCTGCTGCGCATCGCGCGGTTCTTCCGGGAGGAGTCCTGCGGCCAGTGCGTGCCCTGCCGGGTCGGCACCGTGCGCCAGGAGGAGGCGCTGCACCGGATCGCGGACCGCACCGGAGCCGGTGCCGCCGACGACATCGCCCTGCTGCGGGAGGTCGGCCGGGCGATGCGGGACGCCTCGATCTGCGGTCTGGGACAGACCGCGTGGAACGCCGTGGAATCCGCCATCGACCGTCTGGGGGCCTACACATGACCGCGATACCGATCGGGGTGCCGCGCCGGCTGGTCGAGTTCACGCTCGACGGGCAGGAGGCCCGGGTTCCCGAGGGCGGCACCGTCCTCGACGCCTGCCGGGCCGCGGGCAAGGACGTGCCGACGCTGTGCCAGGGCGACACACTGCGCCCGAAGAACGCCTGCCGGGTGTGCGTGGTGGAGGTCGAGGGGTCGCGGACGCTGGTGCCGGCCTGCTCGCGCCGGGCCGAGCCCGGCATGGAGGTGCGCACGGACACCGAGCGCGTCCGGCACAGCCGGAAGATCGTCCTGGAGCTGCTCGCCTCCTCGGCCGACCTGTCGACCACGCCCCGGGCCGCCGAGTGGATCAAGGAGTACGAGGCGAAGCCGGACCGTTTCGGCCCCGACGCGGCCCGCCTGAACGACGAGCCGAAGATCGACAACGAGCTGTACGTGCGCGACTACGCCAAGTGCATCCTCTGCTACAAGTGCGTCGACGCCTGTGGCGACCAGTGGCAGAACACCTTCGCGATCTCGGTCGTCGGGCGCGGTTTCGACGCGCGGATCGCCGTCGAGCACGACGCGCCGCTGACCGACTCGGCCTGCGTGTTCTGCGGCAACTGCGTCGAGGTGTGCCCGACCGGGGCCCTGTCCGCCAAGCGGGAGTTCGACCTGCGGGCGGCCGGCGACTGGGACGAGTCACGCCAGACGGAGACGACCACGGTGTGCGCGTACTGCGGGGTGGGCTGCACGCTCACCCTCCACGTGCAGGACAATGAGATCGTGAAGGTCACCTCACCGCACGACAACCCGGTGACCCACGGCAACCTCTGCATCAAGGGCCGTTTCGGCTACCAGCACGTACAGAACCGGGGCTGATCAGACCATGGGACGAGTCACGGAACGACGCAAGGTCCTCCGGATCCGGGACGGGGCGGTCTCCACCCGGCCGGACACGCTCGTCGCCGAGGAACCTCTGGAGATCCGGCTGAACGGCAAGCCGCTCGCGATCACCATGCGCACCCCCGGCGACGACTTCGCGCTGGCGGCGGGCTTCCTGGTGAGCGAGGGCGTGCTGGCCACGGCGTCCGACCTCCAGAACATCGTCTACTGCGCCGGGGCCACGGTGGACGGTTCGAACACGTACAACGTCGTCGACGTGAAGACCGCGCCGGGCGTCACGCTCCCGGACTTCACCCTGGAGCGGAACGTCTACACCTCCTCGTCCTGCGGGCTGTGCGGCAAGGCCAGCCTGGACGCCGTCCGTACGACCGCGCGCTGGCCGATCGCCGACACTCCCCCGCTCCGGATCACCCCCGAGCTGCTCGCGAGCCTCCCCGACCGACTGCGGGCGGCCCAGCGGGTGTTCGACCGGACCGGGGGCCTGCACGCCGCGGCCCTGTTCAGCGAGGACGGGGAGCTGCTGGACACCCGGGAGGACGTGGGCCGGCACAACGCGGTCGACAAGCTGGTCGGCCGGGCGCTCCAGAACGACGCCCTGCCGCTGTCCCGGACGATCCTCATGGTCTCCGGCCGGGCCTCCTTCGAGCTGGCGCAGAAGGCGGTGATGGCGGGCATCCCGGTGCTCGCGGCCGTGTCGGCGCCGTCGTCGCTGGCGGTGGACCTGGCCGCCGAGACGGGGCTGACCCTGGTGGGCTTCCTCCGGGGCAGCTCGATGAACGTGTACGCGGGCCAGGACCGGATCGCCCTGCGGGAGGCGGCCGCCCAGGGCTGACCGGCCCCCCGCGGCACGGCGGCGGGACCCCGCCCGGCGGGGAGCGCCCCCTGCGCCCGCGGGGTCCCGCTGGTCTTGCTTCGTTCGCCTCCGGGGGGCGCCCCAGCCCCCTGCGGCTCTCTTCGCGGCCGACGCGTAAGGACAGCGGGAGTTGGTGGGCCCTTGCCGTTCGTCGGGGGCTGTTCAGGCGAAGCTGATTTCCGTCGACCTGGTCACCGTGCCCAGTCTCGGGAAGTCGAGGCGTACGGACGCCTCGTGCTCGGCCGCTGTGAACGCGGCCATGGCGTCCTCGGTGAAGACGAGGTCGTAGCCGAGGTCGGCGGCGGCGCGGGCGGTGGACTCGACGCCGAGGTTGGTGGCGATGCCGCCGAGCACCAGGGTGGTGATGCCCCGTTCGCGCAGCCGCTCGTCCAGGCCGGTGCCCTGGAAGGCGCCCAGTGTCCGCTTGACCACCTCCACGTCGCCGTCGTGGCGCAGGCCGGACACCAGCCCGCTGCCGGGCGGCTGTTCGGCGACGGCGGCGCGCTCGACCCGCACGAGGACGACGAGGGCACCGGCGCGGCGGAAGACGGCCGCCAACTCCTCGGCGGCCGCGAGCACTTCGGTGCCTTTGCGGGGTTCAAGGGGCAGCGCGACGATGCGGTCCATCAGGTCGACGAGGATGAGGGCGGTGCGCTGCGGATCGAGGACGGGAGCTGCGGTCATGACGGAACGTTAGCCGTCGTCAGCCGTCCGTGCCGGAAATCCGGATCAACAGGCCCATGAACTGATCGCGTTCGGCGGCCGACAGCGGGGCGAGCAGTTCGTCGTTGGCCTCACGGGCGGCCTTCTCGCAGCGTACGAGGAGACGGGCGCCGTCCTCGGTGAGGGAGACGGCGTTCTTGCGCCGGTCGCGGGGGTCGGGGGCGCGCTCGACCAGGCCGGCGGACTGGAGGTCGTTCAGGATGCCGACCACGTCCTTGGGGTCGAGGCGCACGCTGCGGCCGAGGTCCGCCTGGGCGACCGGGGCGAGGTCGCGGACGGCGGAGAGGACGACGTGGTGCCACATCTTCAGCCCTTCCGCCGCGAGGGCGGCGGCGACCAGGGCGCGGCCCCGCGCGGCGGCCCGGCCGAGCAGCCAGCTGGGCAGGGAGCGGATCGCGGGCAGGGGTGCTTCGGCCATGACGGCAGCCTAGCCGAAGAATCATTGGACTTCCCAACGGATCTGCCTCTACCGTTGGGGGTCCCAACGATTTCATCGGTGTCCCCAACGACTTCTCCCGCTGGGTGCGCCCGGCCCCTGGAGGTTGCGATGCGTCGCGTCCGGTACGAGTCCACCGGCGGCCCCCTGTTCGTGGAGGAGGTGCCCGTCCCCGCGCCCGGCCCCGGCGAGCTGCTGGTGCGCTGCGCGGCCGTCGGCGTCACCCTGCCGGTGGTCCGCAAGGTGACCGAGGCCGCGGAGCCGGTGCCGCTGGGCGGTGAGATCGCGGGCGAGGTGGTGGCGGCCGGCGAGGGCGTGACCCGCTTCCGCGCCGGCGACCGGGTCACCGGGCTGTGTTTCGGGCACGGGTACGCCGAGTACGCCGTACTGCACGAGGCCATGGCCTCACCGGTGCCGGACGGCGCCGACGCCGTGACCGCGGTGGCGCTGGTGCGCGGCGGCCTGGTGGCGTCGGGGGCACTGGAGGCGGCCCGCCTCGCACCGGGAGAGTCGGTCCTCGTCACGGCGGCGGCGAGCGGCGTCGGGCATCTCGCGGTACAGCTGGCGCGGGCACGGGGCGCGGGGCGGGTACTGGGGGCCGTGTCCGGCCCGGGGAGGGCGGAGGCCCTGTCCGGCCCCGAGAAGGCCGAGGTCGTGTCCGGTCGGGCGAAGGCGGACTTCGTGCGCACGCTCGGTGCGGACGACTGCGTACGGTACGACGACGACAGCTGGGGAGATCCGGTCGACTGCGTCCTGGACGCCGTCGGCGGCGACCTGCTCACCCCGGCCCTCGCCGCGCTCGCCCCGCACGGCCGCCTGGTCGCCTACAGCTCCGGCGGCGGCACCGTCCAGGCGTACGACCTGCTGGTGGGGGCCAAGTCGGTGATCGGCTTCCAGATGGCGCTGATCGCCCGTGGCCGGCCGGAGCTGTACGAGCGGTGGCGGCAGGAACTGTGGCGGCTCTTCGCCGAGGGCGCCCTGAAGCCCGCCGTGCACGGGGAGTTCGCCCTGGAGGACGCGGCGGCGGCGCACGAGGTGATCACGAGCCGGGCCAACCTCGGCAAGGTCGTGCTGCGCCCGTAACCGCCCGCGCACGCTTCTTGTGACACGCGCCACTCCCAACTACCGTTCATGGGACGCACGTTGGACGTGGGATGTCCGGATGTCCAGACTCCGGCCGACGAAGGGCAGGTCACACCGTGCCGTCAGGTCTTCGCGCCCGTCTCGCATCCGCACTCGCCACCGCCGCCCTCACCGCGGCCGGCCTGCTCCTGCCGTTCCTGCCCGCTCATCCGGCGCACGCCCAACCGGCGGGCGGCTCCCCGGCGTTCGAGCAGCAGGTGCTGTTCAAGGCCGCCCAGGACCCGGGATACGCGTGCTTCCGCATCCCGGCGGTCGTCGCAACGGCCGGCGGCACCCTGCTGGCGTTCGCCGAGGGCCGGGTCCGCAACTGCGGGGACGCGGCCGACATCGACATCGTGCTCAAGCGCTCCACCGACGGTGGGCGCACCTGGGGCCCGTTGCAGGTGGTCAACGAGGGCGCGGGCGACACCCACGGCAACCCGGCCCCGGTCGTGGACCGCGACACCGGCCGGGTCTGGCTGGCGGAGACGTACAACACGGGCCGTACGGACAGCGGCAGTTGCCCGGTCCCGTGCGACCGCACCCCGCATCTTCAGTACAGCGACGACGACGGCCGGACCTGGTCCACACCGCGCGATCTCAGCCCCGAGATCCTGCCCGCCCACTGGAACTCCTGGTACGCCACCGGGCCCGTGCACGGCATCCAGCTCACCCGCGGCCGGTACGCCGGGCGCCTGGTGTTCGGGGTCAACACCGAGACCTGGGACGGCGGCAGGGTCACCGCCAACCACGCGGCCCTGATCGTCAGCGACGACCACGGCGGGCACTGGCGGATCGGCGCCACCGACACCTGGCCCATCGCCTCCGACGGCACCTTCCGGCAGAAGCCCTCCGAACTCACCCTCGCCGAGCGCGGCGACGGCTCGGTCCTGGTCAGCGGCCGGGAGCAGGACGGCACCGACCTCGGCCACCGCACCCAGGCCGTCAGCCGCGACGGCGGCGGCAGCTTCACCGCGCCCTTCCGCGACCTGCCGGATCTGTACACCCCGCAGGTGCAGGGGTCGCTGCTGCGCCTGGGCGACCGCCTCCTGCTCGCCTGCCCCGGCGACCCCGACCGGCGCCGCACGATGATGATCCGCTCCTCCTACGACGGCGGCCGGACCTGGGACAGCGTCGACCGCGGCACGGTCGTCACCACGGACTGGTCCGGCTACTCCGACCTGGTGCGCGCCGGCTCCGGCACGGTCGGCCTGATGTACGAGGGCGGCGCGGTGGACGCCCGCGACGAGATCCGCTTCGCCCGCTTCAGCGAGGACTGGCCGGCGCCGCGCCGCGGCCCCGATCCGGTCACCGCCGACCTCGCCCCGCGCGCCCGCCCGGCGGCCGTGCTCGGCCACCCGGAGGAGACGGACGGGGTGTCCGGGAGCGCCCTGGAGTTCAACGGCACCGACGACGCCGTACGCCTGCCGTACCGCACCGGGCTCCCCCTGGGCACGAAGGACTTCACGGTGTCGCTGTGGTTCCGGTACACGGCGACGGCCGGGGAGCAGCCGTTGCTGTGGATGGGCGGGATCGGCACCAGCCAGCCGCAGGTGTGGCTGCGCGGAGAGCCGGCGAACAACCGGGTGCAGGGGCTGATCACCGTGCGGAACGGGGCCGCCCCGCCGCAGACCGCGTACGTGCGCACGGACACCGCGTACAACGACGGCCAGTGGCACCATGCCGTACTCCGGCGCGGCGGGGGCCGGCTGTCGCTGTCCGTCGACGGTGCGCTGTCCTCCGTCGCCGACGTAGCGGGCTCCGTCAGCCGCAACTCCCCCTTCGGTGTGCACCTCGGTCAGCGCATGGACAGCCGTGCCTTCTTCACCGGCGCGCTGGACGAGGTGCGTGTGTGGGACCGGGCGCTCACCGACGCCGAGCCGGCCGATCCGGAGGTGCTGCGGTCACCGCAGGACACGGTGCTGTGGCTGCCCCTGAACCGTGTGCGCGGCTGACGCCCCGGGCGCGTCCGTGGTCGCCTCCGGGTCACGGGCGCGCCGCTTGGCGATGACCGCGCACACCATCAGCTGCATCTGGTGGAAGAGCATCAGCGGCAGGACGGCCAGCGAGGCGTGGCTGCCGAACAGGACGCTCGCCATCGGCAGCCCGGAGGCGAGGGACTTCTTCGACCCGGCGAACTGGATGGCGATCCGGTCCTCCCGGCCGAAGCCGAGCGCCTTGGCGCCGTACCAGGTCAGCACCAGCATCACGGCCAGCAGGACGGCTTCGACGGCGAGCAGTCCGGCCAGCCGTACGGGGCTGGCCTGGTGCCAGATGCCCTGGTTCATGCCCTCGCTGAACGCGGTGTAGACGACCAGCAGGATCGAACCCCGGTCGACCAGTCCCAGGACCTTCTTGTGCCGGGTGACGAACCCGCCGATCCAGCGCCGCAGCAGCTGCCCGGCGAGGAACGGCACCAACAGCTGGAGCACGATCTTCACCACCGAGTCGGCGGAGAACCCGACCGCCTCACCGCCGAGCAGCCCCGCCGCGAGCAGCGGGGTGAGGACGATGCCGGCGAGGGAGGAGAAGGACCCGGCGCAGATCGCGGCGGGCACGTTGCCCCGGGCGATCGAGGTGAACGCGATGGACGACTGGATGGTGGACGGCACCAGCGTCAGGAAGAGCAGGCCCTGGTAGAGGGGCTGGGTCAGCAGCACCGGCACCAGCCCGCGCGCGGCGAGCCCGAACACCGGGAAGACGACGAAGGTGCAGGTCAGCACGGTGACGTGGAGCCGCCAGTGCTTGAGTCCGTCGAGCGCCTCGCGGGTGGACAGCCGGGCGCCGTAGAGGAAGAAGAGGAACGCGATCGCGGCCGTGGAGGCGCCGGAGGTCACGTCGGCGGCGGTGCCCCGGGCCGGGAGGAGCGCGGCGAGACCGACCGTACCGAGCAGCAGCAGGATGTACGGGTCGATCGGCATCCAACTCGGCCAGCGCAGGCGTTTCACGGTGCTCCGATTGCTGTGGGTGACGTGCGGTCCCGGGCCCGTGGGGCCCCTCTCGATTGTCCTCCTCCGGTCGTTGATCGGGAATCCCGCATACCACTCTGACTGTCATCATGTTCCGCGATGGACGCGCTAGGCTCGGTGTCGTGTACGAACCGACGCAGCTGCGCACCTTCCTGGCGGTCGCCCAGACGCTGAGCTTCACGCAGGCCGCCCGGCGGCTGGGGCTGCGCCAGTCCACGGTCAGCCAGCATGTGCGGAGGCTGGAGGACGCGGCCGGCCGGCAGCTGTTCTCCCGGGACACCCATTCGGTGGAGCTGACCGAGGACGGCGAGGCGATGCTGGGGTTCGCCCGCCGGATTCTGGAGGTGCACGAGCAGGCGACGGCGTTCTTCACGGGTACGCGCGTGCGTGGCCGGCTGCGCTTCGGCGCCTCGGAGGACTTCGTCCTGACCCGTCTGCCGGAGATCCTGGAGGGCTTCCGCTACGACCATCCGGAGGTCGACCTGGAGCTGACGGTGGAGCTGTCCGGCACCCTGCACGAGCAGCTGGCCGCCGGGAAGCTCGACCTGGTGCTGGCCAAGCGGCTCCCGGAGGATCCGCGCGGCGAGCTGGTCTGGCGGGACGACCTGGTGTGGATCGGCGCCGAGCGGCTGCGTCTGGAACCCGACCGGCCCGTTCCGCTGATCGTGTACCCGGCGCCGGGCATCACCCGGGCCCGTGCGCTGGAAGTGCTGGAGCGGCAGGGCCGTGACTGGCGGATCGTGTGCACGAGCGGCAGCCTCAACGGGCTGATCGCCGCGGCCCGCGCCGGCCTCGGGGTGATGGCCCACTCCCGGCGGCTGATCCCGCCGGGCCTGTTGCGGCTGCCCGACCGCGCCGGCCTGCCCGAGCTGGGCAAGGTCGACTTCGTCCTCGTCCACGGCCACCGTCGGGGCCCGGCCGAGGGCGCGGCGAACGCGCTGGCGGCGGCGGTCCTGGCGGGTGGCGAGCGGCTGCGGCGCAGAAGCGGCTGACATGGGCGGCCCCGCGCCGAGGGCCCGTCACCGAGCCGGGCGGTAGGTCAGCTGCTTCACCCGGCGCAGGAAGGGCGTCGCCTCCACGTGCTGGACCCCGTCCAGGTGGCCCAGGGGGCCGCTCAGGTAGGCGTACAGGGCGGCGGTGTCGCGGACGACGGCGGTGACGACGATGTGGGACGGGCCCGCGGTGGCGGACGCGAACGCGATCTCGTCGTGGGTGGCGAGGGCCCGGCCGACGGAGTCCAGCGCGCCGGGGGCGGTGGTGATCCACAGGATGGCCGCCTTGGGATGGCCGAGGATCGCGGAGTCGTACTCGATGTCGACGTACACCGCGCCGGAGGCGATCAGGGCGGACAGGCGGCGTTTGATCGCGGACTCGGAGCGGCCGGTGGCGCGCTGGAGTTCGGGGTAGGTGGCGCGGCCGTCGCGTTCGAGGACGGCGAGCAGCGGGGCGTCGCCGGGCTCCAGGCGGGCCGGGCCGGGCTCGGGCAGGTCGGGGCGCAGGGCGGCGATCTGCTCGTCGCTGAGCGCCCGGAACTTGGGCAGCCAGCCGACCGGGCCGCCGTAGAAGCGGTGCAGGAGTTGGAGGGCGCGGATCTCCACGACGCTCGGGGTGCGGGGCAGTTTGCCGAGCAGGAGGTCGTCGTGCTCGTCGGGGCTGCGCGGCCGGGTGAGGCAGGCGATCTCGGTGCCGCCGGAGGCCAGCCCTATCCAGTAGGTGTCGGGGCGCCGGGCGAGCGCGTCGGCGATGACGGTGGCGCCGTCGGGCGCGCAGCGCAGCCGCAGCATCCACTGGTCCTGGCCGAGGCGTACGGCGTCGCGCAGGACGACGACGCGCAGGCCGCCCTCGGCGCACAGCCGGTGGTAGCGGCGGGCGATGGTCCGGTCGGAGACGCCGAGGACGGCGGCGATCCGGCTGAAGGGGGCCCTGCCGTCGACCTCCAGCGCGGAGAGCAGCTGGAGGTCCAGCAGATCGAAGGTGTCGGATTCCATCCGCAGCATGCTCTCCCCCGTCGGATTCCGTCGCGTTCGGGTTTCCGGGACGTCCGATCGGCCGTCGTGCGGTCATCGTACGCAGCGATACGCAGTCCGTTCGAACAGGGGAGTTGAGGACATGCGGAGCTGGGGGACGCTCACGGCCGTGTGCCTGGGCACGTTCATGCTGCTGCTGGATGTGACCATCGTGGTGGTGGCGCTGCCGGACATGGCGGGCTCGCTGCACGCGTCGCTGGGGGATCTTCAGTGGGTGGTGGACGGGTACGCGCTGGCGCTGGCCGCGCTGCTGCTCGGGGCGGGTGCCGCGGCCGACGTCCTGGGGCGGCGCCGGGTGCATGTGGCGGGCGTGGTGCTGTTCGCGGCGGCCAGTCTGCTGTGCGGGCTGGCGTCCGGGCCGGGGACGCTGGTGGCGGCGCGGGCGCTCCAGGGCGTCGGCGGGGCGGCGATGTTCGCGACGACGCTGCCCCTGCTGGCCTCTGCCTACCAGGGCCGGCAGCGCTCCGCCGTCCTCGGGGTGTGGGGCGCGGTCAGCGGCGGGGCCGCGGCGGTCGGGCCGGTGCTGGGCGGGCTGATCACACAGGGACCGGGCTGGCGGTGGATCTTCTTCGTGAACGTGCCGGTGAGCGTGGTGGCGGTGTGGCTGACGCTGCGGGCGGTTCCCGAGTCCCGGGGCCCGCGCGGGCTGAGCGTCGACTGGGCGGGTACGGCGGCCTTCGCGGTGTTCGCGGGCGGTGCGACGTACGCCGTCGTGCGCGCCGGTGAGGACGGCTGGACGGCGCCCGCCACACTGACCGCGTTCGCGGTGGCCGCGCTGGCCCTGGTGGCGTTCGTGCTGGTGGAGCGGCGGATGGCGCATCCGCTGCTGGATCTGTCGCTGCTGCGCCGGCCGGCGTTCGTCGGGGTGATGCTGGGCTCATTCGCGTTCAACGGGGTGGCGTTCGGCGGGATCGCTTACCTGTCGATCTGGATGCAGACGCTGCTCGGCATGTCGCCGGTGCGCGCCGGGCTGACGCTGCTGCCGATGACGGCGGTGGCGATGGTGGTGGCGGTGCTGGTCGGGCGCTTGCTGCACGGGGTGCCGGCCTGGCTGACGGTCGGCGGCGGGCTGCTGCTGATCGCCTCCGGCACGCTGTGCCAGGCGGTGCTGGACGCCGGTTCGGACTGGACGGCGCTGGTGCCCGGGTTCGTACTGGTCGGGGTCGGCACCGGATTCGTCGCGCCGACGGTGGCCGGGGCGGCGCTGGCGGCGGTACCCATGGAGCGGTCCGGGATGGCGGGCGGCGCGGTGAACACGGTCCGGCAGCTGGGGTACGCGCTCGGGGTGGCCGTCTTCGGCACCGTGCTCACCTCGCGGATGCACGGGCGGCTCCCGGACGGCGCGGCCCACGCGCTGGCCGGCGGCGGTGCCGGGGCGCTGCGCGGCGCCTTCCCCGAGCACACGCTGCGGGCCGCGTTCGCCTCGGGCCTGAACGGCGCGCTGGTGGTGGCCGGGCTGGCCGGGACGGTGGCGGGCGCCCTGGTGCTGGTGCTCGTCCGGGCGGGCCGGACGGCGCCCCCGAAGGCCTCGGGCGCGGTGCCGGAGGAGGCGGTGGCGTCCCGGGGCTGAGCGGCGGACCGGCACGCCATGTACGCGGGGCGGTCACGGAGCGGGACTCCGGGGCCGCCCCGCGCGCGTGGTGCCGTAATCGGGGCGTACAGATTCGGTGGAGATTACGGCACCGAAACTTACTGACCCGTCAGTAGTTGTGTCCGGCCCTTCCCCATGTGCGGGCATTTCAGGGTCACCGTCCAGGCAGAACGTGAGTTTTGCTCGGTTTCCGCACCCCTCCCGCATGCCGACCAGGTGGGGTAGCTTTCACGGCGCTGTGCGGTGCGTGGACCAACGTCACTGAGGCGCGAGACACGGGGAGCGAGGTTGCGCGAGTTCACCAACCCTCCGTTGGCGTCGCCGCCGCCGGTGGGCGGTCTGGCAGACGTCGTCTTCGACCATGCCCGGACCGACCCGCTGCACATCGCGCTCGGCCGCAAGGACGCCTCGGGACAGTGGCGGGACGTCACCTCCGCCGAGTTCCGCGACGAGATCATGGCCCTCGCCAAGGGGCTGCTGGCCCGTGGCATCCGCTTCGGCGACCGGGTCGCGATCATGTCCCGCACCCGCTACGAGTGGACCCTGTTCGACTTCGCCCTGTGGACCATCGGCGCCCAGGTGGTGCCCGTCTACCCCACCTCCTCGGCCGAGCAGTGCTTCTGGATGCTCTACGACGCCGAGGTGTCCGCGGCGATCGTGGAGCACGAGGACCACGCGATGACCATCGCCACCGTCATCGACCGGCTGCCGCGGCTGCGCCAGCTGTGGCAGCTGGACGCGGGCTGTGTGCAGGAGCTGTACGACGCCGGGGCGCACCTGGACGACGAGGTGGTGCACCGGCACCGGGAGGCGGTCACGCCGGACTCGGTGGCCACCGTCATCTACACCTCCGGCACCACCGGCCGTCCCAAGGGCTGTGTGATCTCCCACGGCAACTTCATGTTCGAGGCGGACACCGTGATCGAGCGGTGGGAGCCGGTGTTCCACTCGAAGAAGGGCGACGAGGCGTCGACGCTGCTGTTCCTGCCGCTGGCGCACGTCTTCGGGCGGATGGTGGAGATCGCCGCGATCCGCGGCCGGGTCCGCTTCGGGCACCAGCCGCAGCTGAACGCCGCCGCCCTGCTGCCCGACCTGGCCGCTTTCAGGCCGACGTTCATCCTCGCGGTGCCGTACATCTTCGAGAAGGTGTTCAACGCGGCCCGCCGCAAGGCCGAGAAGGAGGGCAAGGCGGGGCCGTTCGAGAAAGCCGTCGACATCGCTGTCAGGTACGCGGAGGCGGCGGAGGCGAAGGCGTGGGGCACCGGGCCCGGACCGTCGGCGGGGCTGCGCATGCAGCACCAGCTGTTCGACAAGCTGGTGTACGCGAAGGTCCGCGCCGCGATGGGCGGCCGGATCCGGAACGCGATGTCCGGCGGCTCGGCGATGGACCGCCGGCTGGGGCTGTTCTTCGCGGGAGCGGGCGTGCAGATCTACGAGGGCTACGGCCTGACCGAGTCCACGGCCGCGGCGACCGCCAACCCGCCCGAGCGCACCCGCTACGGCACCGTGGGCCAGGCCATCCCGGGCGTGACCGTGCACATCGCCGACGACGGGGAGATCTGGCTGCACGGCGGCAACGTCTTCCAGGGGTACCTCAACAACCCGAAGGCCACCGACCAGACCCTGCACGACGGCTGGCTCGCCACCGGCGACCTCGGTTCCCTCGACGAGGACGGCTATCTGACCATCACGGGCCGCAAGAAGGAGATCCTGGTGACCTCCGGCGGCAAGAGCGTCTCCCCGGGCGTGCTGGAGGAACGGGTCCGCGAGCACCCGCTGGTCAACCAGTGCATCGTCGTCGGCAACGACCGCCCGTACATCGCGGCCCTGGTCACCCTCGACCAGGAGGCGGTCGAACACTGGCTCCAGATGCGCGGCAAGCCGAGGATGAGACCGGCCGAGCTGGTGCACGACCCGGACCTGGAGACGGAGGTGCGGCGGGCGGTGGTCGCCGCCAACACCCTCGTCTCCCAGGCCGAGTCGATCCGCACCTTCCGCATCCTGGCCCAGCCGTTCACCGAGGAGCACGGTCTGCTGACACCGTCGCTGAAGCTGAAGCGGAAGGCGATCGAGAAGGCGTACGCGAGCGAGGTCGAGGCCCTCTACCGGAGCTGACTCACCGTCGACTCCCCTCTCCTCAGCTGATCGTCACCCGGAAGATCTTGTCGGACCCGTCCGCCGCGCCTCCGTTGTTGTCGCAGTTGGTGGTGGACAGCCACAGCTGGTCGGCGCCCGGGACCTTGGTGACCGTGCGCAGCCGGCCGTAGGTGCCGACGTAGTACGCGGTCGGGGTGCCCACCTTCTCGGTGTCGCCGTCGATCGGGATGCGCCACAGCCGTTCGCCGCGCAGGGACGCCATGTAGACGACGTTGCGGACGATGGCGATGCCGCTGGGCGAGGCCTCGGAGACGTTCCAGGTGGCCTTGGGACTGGTCATGCCGGCGACGGAGCAGTTGCCCTCGCAGGTCGGCCAGCCGTAGTTGCCTCCCGGCTTGATGAGGTTCAGTTCGTCCTTGGAGCTGTTGCCGAACTCCGCCTCCCACAGCCGCCCGGAGCGGTCGAAGGCGAGGCCCTGCGGATTGCGGTGGCCGAGGCTGTAGACGTGGTTTCCGAACGGGTTGCCGGGGGCCGGCTTGCCGTCCGTGGTCATGCGCAGGATCTTGCCGTTGAGGGAGTTCCTGTCCTGCGCGAGGTCGGGCTGCTGGGCCTCGCCGGTGGAGACGTACAGCAGGCCGTCGGGTCCGAAGAGCAGGCGTCCGCCGTTGTGGTAGCGGTTCTTCCTGATGCCCTGGAGCAGGACCTTGTAGTCGCCGAGCGTGCTGCCGTCGTAGGTCATGCGGACGACCCGGTTGCCCTCGGCGGCGGTGTGCATGAAGTAGACGTGGTGGTTCGTCTCCCACTCGGGGTCGACGGCCACCCCGAGCAGTCCGCCCTCGCCGTTGGTGGTGACGGCGTTCGGGACCGTGCCCACCTGGGTCCGGGTGCCGCTCCTGGTCAGCTTCCACACCCGGAAGTCGTCCCGCTCGGTGACCAGCGCGGACTGGCCGTCGGGCAGCCAGGAGGTGCCCCAGGGGATGGTCCAGCCGCTCGACAGCGTGCTGATGGAGGACGGGACCCCGCCGTCGGTGGCGCAGGCCTTGGTGGTGAACGTGACGGTGTCGCTGGGCGCGGAGACGTTGCCGGCCGCGTCCCGGGCGACGACGTCCAGGCGGTACGGGCTGTCGCAGGCGAGGCCGGTCAGCGTGGTCGACGTACCGGTGGTGACCGTCTTGTAGACGCTGGTGCCACTGCGCACGTCGTAGGCGACCACGGCCCGGTCGTCGGTCGAGGCGCCCCAGCTGAGGTCGGCGGTGTTCGAGGTGACGTTCTGCGCGTGCAGGGTGCCGGGTGCCGTCGGCGGTGTGCTGTCGGAACTGGGCCTGGTGGTGCAGTCGACGACCGGGCTGGCCGGTGAGGTGTTCCCGGCCGCGTCCCGGGCGATCACCGTGAGGTCGTACGTGGTGTTCGGGGTGAGCCCGGTCAGCGTCGTGGCGGTGGCGGTGCCGGGCGCCTCGCCGAGCTTGTTGCCGTGCTCGTAGAGGTCGTACGCCGTGACGCCCGTGTCGTCCGTGGCGGCGCCCCAGGCGAGGGTCAGGTGGTCCTCGCCGATGTCCGGGCAGGAGGGCCGGCCGGGGCGGGTCGGGGCCTGGGTGTCGGTCGGGGGGCCGAGGCTGACGCGGTCGAGGTTGGGGCCGCCGTTGTCCGTGGTGGCCGTGGCGCGGAGGGTGTTCGTGCCCGCCTTGAGGGTGACGTTCACGGCCTTGGTGGCCCAGGTGTTCCAGTCGGCGGTGGCCGGGAGGGAGACGGCGGACGCGGCGACGGCGCCGTTGACGGAGAGGTCCATCGGCCGGTCGGTGGCGGTGCCGTTGGCGTACCGGAGGGTGACGGACGCGGTGCCGGCGGAGGCCGCGTCGACCGTGAACTCCACGAAGGAGCCCTTGACGTTGGTGTAGTCGACGAAGCCGCTGCCCGTGTACCCGGTGTGGTTGGTGGCCACGGTGCCCTGGGAGATACGGGCGTCCTCGGCCTGGTAGTCGGTGGCCGCGCTCGCGGTGCCCTGGCTCAGCGCGACGAGCGGCACGGCCAGGGCCAGCGCGACGGCGCAGGCGAGAGTTCTGTCGCGTTTCATGATTGTCCCCCGGACTGGCTGTTGACCGGGTTCACACGGATCAGCCGTGTTTCGCCCGGCCGCAGCGTCGCGCTGTACGTATCGGCGATCACGCCCTTGTGGGAGCCGGACCAGAGGTCGGTGACGTCACCGGAGCCGGTGAAACCCACCTGCGACCAGTTCACGGAGACCGTCGCGTTGCCGGACGTACCGGTGTTGAACAGCGCGACCACGTACGCGCCGCTGTTCTCGCGTTTGCTCCAGACCTGCTTCACACCACTGTTCACCACCCGCTTCGCGGCCACCCCGTCCTGGTCGACGCCGATCAGCCGGTCGTTGGTCAGCATCGCCTTGTCGACCGGGTCGAGACGGGTGAGGTCCGTGCCGAGCAGCAGCGGTGCCGCCGCCATCGCCCACAGGGTGAAGTGCGAGCGGCGCTGGTCGGCGGTGAGACCCACCTGGTCGCCGTTGCCGATCTCCAGCGAGTCCAGGTCGTTCCAGCCGCCCGGTCCGGCGTACGGCTGCCAGGCCGCGGCCGAGGTGAAGCGCGCCGAGACGTGCGACCAGTCGGTGAGCGGATAGCCGCTGCCATGGTCGCCGGGCCCGCAGTAGCACTCCACGTCGCCCTGGGTGCGCCAGCTGTTGGCGAGCTGCCGCCAGGTGGTGGCGTGGTCGATCGGGAGGTTGTTGGACAGCGCGAAGGTGATCGGCCGGCCGGTGGCGCGCAGCGCCTTGTCCCAGGCCTGGACGTCGGGGATGTCCTGACTGCCCACGCCGTCGATCTTCAGGTAGTCGACTCCCCAGGAGGCGAACTGCCGCGCCCAGGAGTCGACGAACTCCTGGGCGCCCGGCTTGGAGTAGTCGATGTAGTACATGTTCTTGCAGTTGTAGTTCTTCTCGGTCTTCGAGGTGTCCGCGATGTCCTTCGCGTGGTACGGCGTCCCCTCGATCGGCGTGTTCTTCAGGACCGCGTTCTTGGCGATGCCCGGGGTGACGTAGAAGCCGAACTTCAGGCCCTTGGCGTGGACGTGGTCGGCGAGGGCCTTGATGCCGGACGGGAACTTCGCCGTGTCGACGGCCCAGCGGCCGTAGGAGTCGACGGTGAAGCCGTTGTCGTCGCACTTCTGCCAGAAGTCGTCCAGGTTGACCTGGACGAAGCCGTGGTCCTTCAGGCCGCCCGCGACCAGCGCGTCGGCCTGTGCCCTGATCTTCGCCTCGGTCGGCTGCCGTCGCACGAAGCTCCAGCTGCTCCAGCCCATGGCGGGACGCAGGGCCTGCCCGTTGTCGGAGCGGGTGCGCACGGCGGTCGCCGGGGTGGCGTACGACGTGCCGACCCAGGCCTCGTCGATGCGCAGCCGCTGGTAGCGGCTGGTGTCGGTGGCGGCGGCCCAGGTGGAGTCGACCTCCAGGCGGACGTAGCGGGCGGTGGCGGCGGTCAGGTCGATGCCCTGGATGCCGCGCGCGCTGGGGAGCTGGCCCGTCTTCACGGCACTGCCCCAGTGCGTGCCGTCGTCGCTGAGGAACACCTTGTAGGCCTTGATCCGGGCCGACTGCTCGGTGTCGGAGCGGGCGTAGGCGACGGAGTCCTCGCGCTGGTTGAGCCCGAGGTACCGCACGCTCTTCGCCTTGCCGAGGTCGAAGGTGAGGGTGACGGGCAGCGTCTTGCCGTTGTCCCAGTAGGTGAGGTGGTCGCCGTCGCCGGCGGCGGAGCCGGGGTGGCCGCTCGCCGAGGCGCTCGCGGTCACGGTGACGCCGGACAGGATGCCCTGGCGGCCGGCCGTGGTCACCTTGAAGACGGTGTCGTACGGGTCCCAGGCGCCGAGCCCGGTGAGCGTGAGCACACCGCCGGACTGCGACCAGGAGACCGCCTTGCCGGTACGGAGGTCGGTCACGGACGCGACGCGGTAGCCGTTGTCGCGGATGCGCAGGGTGCTGGTGCTGGGCGGGGTCAGGACGTGGACGTACTGCCGGTCCGGGTCGTTCTTGGCGATGGTGGTCACGCCGTGGGCGCCGTCGTTCCAGAAGCCGGGCTTGAGGCCGCCGTACATGTAGCCGCCGCCCTCGGTGCCGTGCAGGGACTCCCAGACGGGGTCGAGGTAGCTGTCCGCGAAGGTGTTGAAGGCCGCCTGACTGGCCGGGAACTTGCCGTTGACTTGGGCGGTCTCGGCCATCAGGGCCTTCACCGAGGAGCCGGCGTTGGTGATCAGCCGGCCGAGGGTGAGCTTGCGGTCGACGGCGGGATCGGATCCGTCGTACCACCAGGCGCCGGTCGACGGCAGTTTGAAGTCGGCCTCGGTCAGGCGCGGCTGGGCGGTGTACACGGCCTGCGGGTAGTCGTACGCGGGCGTCATCCCCGTCTTCTGCTCATTGCTGATCATGTCCATGATCGGCGTGTCCTCGTTGTTGTTGCTGAGCGTGTAGGCGGGGCGCTTCTCGCGGATCTGCTCGTAGAGGTGGTGGCTCTCCCAGTAGGCGTTGTCGTTGTCGATCCAGAAGCCGCCGAGGTCCGGGTAACGGTCCATGACCTCGAAGAAGTTGTCGTAGGAGAACCGGCCGAAGCCGTCGCGGGTGGTCAGGTCGACGTCCTCGTCCTTGTAGGCGGAGTAGGCGGCGGAGTCGAGCCATTCATGTCCGCCCTCGGCGTGCCACTGGGGGTCGTCGGTCATGTAGAGGATGACCTTCATGCCCTTGGCCTTGGCGGCGGTGATCAGCTCGCCGAGGAAGTCCCGCTGGGTGGAGCAGGAGCCGGGGATCTTGGACGGCCAGGGGCGGGCGTAGCCCAGCCGGCTGTGGAACGTCGCCAGGACGAGGTACTGCGTGTGTAGTTTCCTGGCCTCGTTCACCCAGTAGTCCGGCGTCCAGCCGCCGCTGGTGACGTCCTTCTCCCAGGCGGTGCAGCTGGTGTGGGCGGGCGCGGTGCGCAGGCCCCAGTGCAGGAAGAGGCCGCCGACGGAGTCGCGGAGGAAGGCCTCGCGGGGGTTGCCCGCCGCCCGCGGGCGCACCGGCGCGGCGCAGTCCTGGCTGGAGCCGCTCGCCGAGACCCGCAGGGTGCCGCCGGAGGTGGTGTGGCTGTCGGTCAGGCAGTAGCCGGTGACGTCCTGGAAGCCGATGTCGTGCGGGGAGCCGCTGCCCTTCTGGGCGGTGAACCGGGTGAAGCGCAGACCGCTCGCCGCGTTGGCGATGACGGCGGGGCGGCCGTCGTCGGCGGCGAGGCGCACCCTGCTGTCGGTGAACTGGACGTCGTCGGTGTTGTGCAGGTACCAGCCGTACGCCGGCCGGGTCCCGATGCTCTTCGGGTTGTAGTCGGTGGGGTTGTTGTCGGGCACACCGGTGGACATGGTGCCGTTGCCGCCGGGCACGGTGATGTCCACGTCGTTGAACCGCACGTCGCTGATCCGGTGGCCGCTCTCGCCCCACAGGGTCGGGCTGAAGGACGGGCTGTTGCCGGTGGCCGTGATGTGGTCGTAGGTGATGTCGCTGATCGAGCCGACGCCGGGACTGTTCCCGCACCGTTTCCGGGTGCCGATCTTCTGCATGATCGGCGAGTGGACGTCCGTCATGGTGATGTCGCGGTAGTGGACGTCGGAGATCTTCGCGCCGTCCATGGAGACCATGCCGAGCCCGGACTTGTCGGCGCCCTCGATACGGATCTTCTCGAACTGGTAGTCGGAGAAGTCGCCGCAGGTCTCGGAGCCGAACATCAGGGCGTTGCAGCAGCGCGCGGACAGGTAGGAGTCGCTGACCCGGACGTGGCCGTTGGGGAGCTTGGCGCCGAGGGCGTAGTCGCTCTTGAAGACCAGGGCGTCGTCGTTGGCCTCGATGTGCGCGTTGGTGACCGTGACGTCGGTGGTGGAGATGATGTTCCAGCCGTCGCGGTCGCTCGCGGTGTCGATGGTCAGACGGTCGGAGACGACGTTCTTGCAGCCGTTGATCAGGGCGGCGAAGTGGCCGCCGCGGCGCAGGGTGAGGCCGTCGCCGAGCCGCAGTCCGTCGCACCGGGTCAGGGACAGGATCTTGTCGGCCTCACCGGACTTGGGGTTGCCGGTGATCAGGTTGCCGGCGCCGTCGATGACACCGTCGCCGGTGAAGCCGATGTTCGTCAGCCGGTCGCCGTAGATCATCGCGTTGTGGAAGTGGCTGTGGCCGTAGTCCTGGTAGGCGTCGTTGGCGTTGGGTTCGGGGGCGTCGTAGGTGTCCGCCGAAGAGCCCTGGAGGGTGGCGCCCTTGTCGAGCTGGAGCGTCACGTTGCTCTTCATGTGGATGGTGTTCTTGGACTTGTAGGTGCCGGCCGGGAAGCGGACGGTGCCGCCGCCGGCCGCGTTGGCCGCCTTGATGGCCTTGTCGACGGCGGGGGTGTCGTTGGTGGAACCGTCGCCCTTGGCGCCGTAGTCGCGCACGTTGTAGGCGGCGGCGGTCTGCCGCTGCGGGGCCGCGAGGGCCGACGGGTGGGCGAGTCCGAGGACGACGGCGAGGACGCAGAGCACGACGGCCGCCGCCGGCCTTCTGCGCGCGCTCGCGAGGCGCGCCTGACGATTCGGCGAATGCATGACGACCCCTCAGACGAGTTGGTAGCCGCGGAGGTTGGTGAGGAGCAGGTAGGTGTCCTGGAGCGAGCCGGAGGTGTCGCCGAGAGAGCGGTAGATGCCCCACTTGGGGCGGACCCGGTCGGCCAGGAAGGTGTCGCCGGTCTTCGACTTGTCGAGGACCGTGGTGGAGCCGCTCTTGAGGATCCAGCGGACGGAACCGGCCGAGCCGTTGCCGATCTTGATCTGGAAGTCCACGTCGGTCCACTTGTCGTGCAGCGGCTCCAGGTCCGTGCGGCCGACGAGGACGTCGCCGTCGACGATCTTCAGCTCGATGGTCTGCTTGCCGTCCACCCGGCGCAGGGACTGCACGACGATCGGCGAGGAGCCGGCGCCGGGCTGTTTCATCTGCATGATGTGCGTGAAGGTGGTGGTCGCCTTCAGGCTGCTGGGGATGTACATCGAGTAGGTGATCCGCCAGCTCTGGCCCTCGGTCCACTTCAGATAGCTACTGCTGCTCGTGCGCAGCCCGGTGACCTCCTGCCGCTGGCGGTCGTCCGAGGTGTCCCGGTCGACCTTGTGCATGTCGAAGCGCCAGTTGTCGCCCGTGGCGCGGATGTGCGGGTGTCCGGCCGGGTGGGAGTCCGCGCGGTCGTCCTCGATGGTCTCGAAGGCGCCGAGCCCGTCGGAGCGCGCCGACGGCGACCACTTCAGCTGCCAGGACGCGGCGCGGGCGCCGGTCGCGGGGACGATCGCGGCCGCGGCGCCGCCGAGCGCCGCACCGAGCACCGCTCTTCTAGACGTGTTCATGACACTCCGTCGTCTCGCAGTTGTTCGTTCATGATCAGAAAGGCGCCGAGGCCGTGGAAGTCGTTGGTGGCCCGGGTCCGGCCGACGTAGTACGCGTAGTCGCCGACGTTCGTGCCGACGGAGATACCGGCGAGCTCGGTACGGCCGTCCGCGCCCACCGACAGCCGGGCGAGCACGCCCTGGTAGGCGCGCCGGGCGACGGCCGTGTAGCGCGGGTCGAGGTAGCCCTGCCGGACACCACGGGCGAGGGCGTAGGCGAACATGCTGGAGCAGGACGTCTCGGTCCAGTTGCCGGACCGGTCGCCCTGGTCCATCACCTGGAACCAACGGCCGGTCGCCGGGTCCTGGTACGTCTCCAGGCCCGCGGCCAGCTTCCGCAGAATGCCCAGGAGTCGCGGTCGGCGCGGCTGGTCGGCGGGGATCGCGTCCAGGACGTCGACGAGGGCCATCGCGTACCAGCCGACGGCCCGGCACCAGCGCTCGGGGGCGAGTCCCGTGCCCGGATCGGCCCAGCTCGCCGACTTCGACTCGTCGTAGGCGTGCTTCAACAGGCCGTTCGCCGCTTGGAGATGGCCGCCGTACACCGCGAGCTGCCGGGCCGCCTCGTCGTTCGCGTAGCCGCTGTCGCCGAACTCCTTGCCGTACTCGACCAGGAACGGGTTCACCATGTAGACACCGTCCGCCCAGAGTTGATGGGCGCGGCTACTGGTGTCGGCGTGCCAGAAGCCGCCGTCGGCGGTGCGCGGGTAGCTGTTCAGTCGGTCGCGGATCTTTCGCGCGGCCTTTCGGTAGCGGTCCTGGCCCGTCTCGTGGTGCAGGATCACCAGCAGCCGGCCCGCCTGCATGCTGTCGAGGCTGTTGAACGACTGACCGATCGTGCCGTCGGCGCGCACGAACCGGTCGACGTAGGCCTTGATGTACGACAGATAGCTCGGGTCGTGGGTGCGCCGGTACACGAGGTACTGGCCGTAGAGGTACAGGCCCACCGGGTACGACCAGCCGCCGATGGTGTCCGGGGTGTAGCGCGCCATGGTGGAGTCGACCACGGCCGTGGACCGGTCGGGAGCGGCGGCGGGGCGGTGCCCGGCGGCCCGGGCCGTGGCGGCCGGGGCGGGAGCCGCGGTGGCCGGGGGGACGACGGCGGGGAGCGTGGCCAGGGTGGCGGTGGCGAGCGCGCCGGCCGTCAGCGCCGCCCGCAGGCGTCGGCGTCTCATGGGGCTCCTCGCGGTCATGCGGCCGGGGCGGACACGGGCCGGCGGTGGTCGGCGAGCATGGGCGGACGGAGGTCGGCGAGCGCGCACGCGGTCACCTCCAGCGCGGTCTCCACGCCCTGAGGACCAGGGCTTTGCCAGACCTTTTCATCCGATGTCTGCGCGCTGGAGTGGTCGGGTCGGGGCGACACGGAGGGGCTCTTGTTCATGTGGGTGTACCCGCTTTCCTGAGGGTGGGGGATCCCAGAAGGGGGACAGCGGACCTGGTCAGGGCCGGTTCACATGCATGCACACGGTTCAGCGATACGGCCGGTGGCGCGATACAGAGTCGCGGCACTACGGTCGCCGGTCAATGCTCCGGACCGAGAACGTCGGATGCATTTCCGGCCATTCTCCGCCCAGAACGCTGACTCGCCGGTCAGTTGCGGTGGATTCCGCGGTCAGGAATGCGAAGCGGGCCGTGATCGTTGACGATGGGAGTACCACCCTGTCGACAACCGAAGGATCAAGAGGCTCGTGAGCAGCAAGGTCCCCCCGATCATCCTCAACAACGGCGTCGAGATGCCCCAGCTGGGCTTCGGCGTCTGGCAGGTGCCGGACGACGAGGCCGAGCAGGCGGTCGCCACGGCGCTGGAGGCCGGGTACCGCAGCATCGACACCGCTGCGATCTACGGCAACGAAGAGGGCACCGGCAAGGCCATCGCCGCCTCCGGCCTGCCCCGTGAGGACATCTTCGTCACCACCAAGCTCTGGAACAGCGACCACGGTTACGACTCCACGCTGCGCGCCTTCGACACGTCGCTGGAGAAGCTGGGGCTCGACTACGTCGACCTGTACCTGATCCACTGGCCGCTGCCGTCCCGGGGCACGTACATCGACACCTACAAGGCGTTCGAGAAGCTGCACTCCGACGGCCGCGTCCGCGCCATCGGCGTCTCCAACTTCCTTCCCGAGCACCTGCGGCGGCTGATCGAGGAGACCTCGGTCATCCCGGCGGTCAACCAGATCGAGCTGCACCCGCACCTTCAGCAGCGCGAGGCGCGCGAGTTCCACGCGGAGCAGGGCATCGCCACCGAGGCCTGGTCGCCGCTCGGCCAGGGCAAGGGCCTGCTGGAGGTGCCGGCGGTCGTCGCCATCGCGCAGAAGCACAACCGCACCCCGGCCCAGGTCGTGCTGCGCTGGCACGTCCAGCTCGGCAACGTCGTGATCCCGAAGTCCGTGACGCCGTCCCGGATCAAGGAGAACATCGAGGTGTTCGACTTCAGCCTGGACGACGAGGACCTCGCGGCGATCAGCGCGCTCAACGAGGACCGACGCCTGGGTCCGGACCCCGCCACCTTCGACATGGGCTGACAGCCCGACCCGACGGACCCCCCGCACCACCCGACACGGCCGTGCGCCCCGCACCACAGCGGGACGCACGGCCGTGTGCCGCCCGGCACCACGCGACAACGCGCCGCTCAGTCGAAGCGCACGTCCGCGTGCAGCACCTCGAACTCCTCCAGACCCACGACGTCCGCGTGCGCCTTGGCCGACGCCGCGTGACGCAGGCCCGCGACAGCCGCGCGCGAGGCGGCCAGGGAAGCCCGGTCGACGAACAGGGAGCCGGTCATGGCCCGTCCCCGCTCCCGGTCGATCAGCAGGGTCGTCTCGGCGAGTCCGGGCAGCGACTCGGACCTCGGCACCACCGTGACCCGGAAGGTGTCGATCACCAGATCGGCGTCCCGCGGGTCGAACTCCATTCTGGTGACGCGCAGTCCGCCGCCCTGCCGCGGGTGCCTGACCTCATGGAGCACCGCAGCCTCGTAGGCGGCGACCGACACGGTTCCGGCGAACGGCTCCAGGAGTGCCCCGCGCCGCTCGCGCATCACCTCGTCGCTGTTCCGCCGCGCCTCCTCGGTCTCCCACCAGCTCACCGTGAGGAGTTTGCCGAGTTCCCGGTCCGCGAACACACCCGCGCCACGGTACCCGGGGCGTTCCTCCAGCAGGTCCCGCCCCTCACTGTTCACCGACCGGATGGCCGTGTCGAGCAGTGCGGGATCACCGGTCGCGTACACCGCACGGACGAACATGAGCCTCACCTCCGGGGGAAGGGGGACCTTCGACAGCACCGGACAGAACATGACATATCCGTCTGGTCCAGTCTTACCTCCGACGGAACTCACCGCAATACGCACAGGTTTCGGCCGTTCGCAACCGCAGGGTTGACGGGGGCATGCCGACAGGGCCACGGTGTACGGCACCCGGTAAGGAAACTTTCCTAACAGAAGGGTCCCCCACATGCGTTTCCGAACCCTCACCCTCGCCGCGGCCTCCGGCACCGCCCTGCTCGCCGCCGGCCTCCTGCCCGCGCACGCCTCCGCCGCCGCCTCGCCCAGGTCCGCGCAGGAGGGCACGGTCAGCGCCGCCGACCTGCTCGCCAAGGTGACGTCCTGTTCGCAGATCTCCAACGGCAAGTACCGGACGGACGAGGAGACGTCGGCCACGGTCCCGGTGTGCGGCAAGAACGGCGCGGTGTTCTGGAAGGCCGACATGGACATCGACTGCGACGGCCAGCGCACCACCAACTGCAACGAGGACCGCGACCCCTGGTACCAGGACGACACCGCCTTCCACCAGTCCGACGGAAAGCCGCTCAAGGCGGAGACCCTGCCGTACGTCGTCGTGCCCAGCACCAGCGGCATCTGGAACTACTCGGGCGCCGGCATCAAGGGCGGCGGTGTGGTCGCCGTCATCTACAACAACAAGGTCGAGTACGCCGTCGTCGGCGACACCGGTCCCACGCAGATCATCGGCGAGGCGTCGTACGCCACCGCCAAGGCGCTCGGCATCGACCCGGACCCGGCCACCGGCGGCGCCGACTCGGGCGTGACCTACATCCTGTTCAAGAACTCCAAGGTCTCCCCCATCGAGAGCCACAGCGCGGCGGTCTCCCTCGGGGACCAGCTGGCCAAGCAGTTCATCGCCAGCAACTGAGGTCGGCCGCAGTTCAGTTGGGCTGGCCCAGCGGGCGGATGACGACGGTGTTGACATCGACCCCGGCCGGCTGCCGGATCGCCCAGACGACCGAGTCGGCGATCTGGCCGGCGGTGAGGAGGTGCCCCGGGGGAAGGCTGCCGTAGCCGTCCCAGAAGGGGGTCTCCACCCGGCCGGGGGCGACCAGCGTGACGCCGATGCCGAACTCCGTGACCTGGCGCCGGGTGTTCTCGGCGAGACCGGTCACCGCCCACTTGGTGGCGCCGTAGAGGTTGCCCGGGGTGTTCACGAACCCGGCCACGCTGCCGACGAGGACGATCCGGCCGCGGGTCTCCTTCAGCGCGTCGACGGAGGCGCGGACGAGGAGTGCGGGACCGAGGACGTTGGTGAGGACCATCTCGGTCCAGCCGGACGGGTCGCCGTCCGCCACGCTGTCATGGGTGGCGAAGCCGGCGTTGGCGACGACGGTGTCCAGTCGGCCGTACGCCTTGAGCGTGCGGTCGACCGCGTTCTGTACGTCGTCGAACGCCGACGCGTCACCGGCGACCGTCAGCAGTCCCTCGGGATGTCCCAGGCTCTCGGCGAAATCCCGCAGCCGCCGCTCTCCGCGCCCGGTGACGGTGACCCGGTGTCCGGCATCCAGCAGCTGCCGCGCCACAGCGGCGCCGATACCGCTTCCGCCGCCCGTGATGAGCGCGACCGGTGCGTCGTTCATGAGGTCCCCCTGTGTGGTGTGTCTCGCGGTGTCGAAGACGCCCGGACTCCATCACTTGGAGACCACTCGAAGTCAAGCCCCGTCGACCGGGGCGGCTCAGCCTCGACGGACCGCCGTGTGCACGGTGTACGCACCCAGCACGAACACGTCCGGCCGTCCGTGCACGCTCGCCGGGTCGGACGGGTCGAGCAGCCGGTCGAGGGTGGCGCGGTCGTCGGCGTCCAGCGCGTCGCCGATGCCCTCGCGCAGCCGGGACAGGTGCGCCACGACGTAGGCGCGGGCCCGGTCGGTGACGGGAGCGGGCAGGTCGAGCAGGAAGGTGCGGGTACGGGCGTACTCGAGGCCGGCGGCGGAGAGCAGGGCGGGCCAGTCCTCGGTCTCGGCGACGGAACCCGGCAGGTCGGCGCGCATCCGGGTGAACCACTCCTCCTCCAGGGCGTCCAGCCGTGCCTGGAGTCCCGGACGGCCGATGCCGATGTCCCGGGGCAGGAAGCGGGAGGGCAGACCGCCTTCCTGGAGGGCCAGGGTGCCACCGAGGGCGAGCCGCTCGGCGAACGCGGCGAGCGCCGCCCGCTGGTCGCCGAGGTGGTGCAGGCTGCGGCTGGCCCACAGCAGGTCGGCCGGGTACTCCAACTCGTCGAGTACCTCGGGCAGTTCACCGGTGACGGTGTCGAAGCGGTCGGCGACGCGCTGGCGGGCGGCCCGGGAGCGGGCGCGCTCCAGCAGGGGCGCGGTGGCGTCGACGGCGACGACCCGGGCCCCGGGGAACGCCTCCGCGAACAGGCAGGAGACCACGCCGGGCCCGCTGCCCGCGTCCACGATCAGCCCCGGCTCGGTCACCTCCCGCGCGAGCCACGCCATGGCCCGCTCGTACACCGGCGTGAACAGCTCCGCCTGCGACTCCAGCAGGGGGCCCATCTCGTTCCAGTCGATGTCCGTGCCGTGCCCGTGCCCATGTCCGTGCCCGTGGCCCTGCCGGTGCTCGGTGTCATGGTGGTGGTGCGCCATGGTGGTCAGCCTCTCTTCCGGATATGCGGCCAGGGTGCTACGGCACGCCGGACGGAGGCCAGCGGTGTTGCGGATGCGGCAAAAACGGGATGCGTTCCGGCAAGGTCACCGGCGACGATGGGCCCATGGATGGCAATCTGGTGGAGCGCTTCGTGGAAGACGGGTTCGTGAAGATCGAGGGAGCCGTCCCGCCACGGGTCGCCGAGGACTGCGCGCGGCTGCTGTGGCGGGAGACGGGGTACGACCCGGAGGACCGGGCCACCTGGAAGGACCCGGTGGTGTGGGTGGGCGGCATGGCCCAGGGACCGTTCGCGGCGGCGGCCAACTCCCCGGTGCTGCACGATGCGTTCGACGCGCTGGTGGGCCCGGGACGCTGGGAGCCGCGCTACTCGCTGGGCACCTTCCCGCTGCGCTTCCCGCACGCCGAGGAGCCGGACGACGCGGGATGGCACATCGAAGGCAGCTACCTCCCCGAAGGGCAGGCGCACTACCACACCAACCTGCGCTCCCGGGACCGCGCGCTGCTGATGCTCTTCCTGTTCAGCGAGGTCACAGAGGCCGACGCCCCGACCCGGATCCGGGTCGGCTCGCATCTGGACGTGCCCGCGGTGCTCCGGCCGTACGGCGAGGCGGGGGCGTCCTTCCTGGAGCTGGGCCCCCAGGTGGCAAAGGCCTCGGCCCACCGCTCCCTCGCCCACGCCACGGGCCGCCCCGGTGACGTGTACCTCTGTCACCCGTTCCTGGTGCACGCTGCCCAGCCGCACCACGGCACCCGGCCCCGCTTCCTGGCGCAGCCCCCGCTGCACCCGGCGGTGCCGTACGAGCTGGACCGGCCGGACGGGGCGTACTCACCGGTCGAGCGCGCGATCCGCCGGGGCCTGACCGGACCGGTCTGAACCGGACCGGTCTGAACCGGCCCGGTCCGAACCGGTGGGATCCGAACCGGTCGCGGTCCGGCCCCGGCGGATGCTCACCCCGCTACGGCAGCGGCGGGTAGGCGTTCTGCATCAGCTGCTGGAACTGGGCGGAGAACCAGTGCCCGGCCAGCGGCGAGTTCGGCAACGCTCCCGTGGGGTTGTTGCCGTTGCGGGCGTTGCCGCCGTAGGTCGGGTCGCACATCCGGTCGAAGCCCTTGCCCTCGTCGTTGTCGATGGCGGAGCTGGCTCCGTCCGACTCCCCCGGGGGCTTGACCCACACGTAGGCGTCGATCCCGGCCGCCGGGGCGACGGTGGGCCGTTCACCGAGGCCGGCACCGCTCTGGTTGCACCAGTTGCCGGCGTGGATGCGCCGGTCGATGCGGCTGCCGTTGACGTAGTCGTCGACGGAGGTCAGCGGGCCGGACTTGGTCGGCCGGGCGGAGCCGCCCCAGCCGTTGCGGGAGGTGTCGATCAGCATGCCGAGGTTGCTGTTGAACCCGGCCGCGACGAGCTTGTCGCGCAGCGCCTGGGCGAAGGACTGCTCGTCCACGTACTGGTTCCAGTCGACCCACTTCGACTGACGCACGGTCTGCCCGTTGACGCTGTCGGTGACCTTGAAGTACGGCTCCTTGGTGGCGCCGTAGTTGGCGGTGTTGACGATGAAGCCCGTCACGTCGTTCACGCTCGCGCCGTTGGTGGTGGCGACCTTGTGGAACTCCTGGACGGTGGGGTCGAGGTTCGAGTCCCAGCCGAGCCAGGCGTGGTGGCCGGCGTCGATGTAGTTGTAGACGTTCGGGATGGCGCCCAGCTTGTCGAGGGCGTAGCTGACGCCCTTCTCGTAGTTGCCGTTGGCCTTCATGGTCGCGCAGGCGTCGGTGCTGCCGGCGGTGCCGCCCGCGTTGGTGACCAGGTTGGGCAGGGAGTCGGGTTCGATGACGGTGGCGATGCGCAGGCCCGCGTACTTGGCGTCGGCCAGGATCGACGCGATCGGATCGATGTACTGGGTCTTGTACTTGTCGATGTCGTTCGGCCCGAGTTCGCCGTTGGAGGCGAGGGCGGAGCAGTCGCGGCCGGGCAGGTCGTAGATGACCAACTGGACGACGAGTTCGCCCGAGCCCTTCTGCTTCAGTGCCTCGTCCAGGTGAGCGCGCAGGCCCATCCCGCCGTTCACGCCGTTGATGGCGGCGATCCGGTCGAGCCACACCGCGGTGGGCTGGTTGGCGATGCGGCTGCCGCCCGGTTCGGCGGCGGCGTGCGCCGACCACTCCGGGTTCACGTAACCCTTGGCCCCGGCGTAGGGGTTGTCGACGCGGCTGCCGGTGCCGCCACCGCCGTCTCCGCCGCCCGTGCCGCCGCCGGTGTCTCCACCCGTGCCGCCGCCGCTGCCGCCGCTGCCGTCGTCCACGTTGCAGGTGACGCCGTCGAGCGTGAAGGTGGCGGGGACGGAGTTGGTGCCGCTGAAGGTGCCGTTGAAGCCGAAGCTGACCGTGCCGCCCGTCGAAAGGGCGCCGTTGTAGCTCTCGTTGGCCGCGGTCACCGCGGTGCCGCTCTGGCTGATCTTCGCGCTCCAGCCGCTCGTGACCTTCTGGGTGCCGCCGTACGACCACTTCAGCGACCAACTCGACTTCGCTGCGCCGTTGTTGGTGATGGTCACGGCGGCGGTGAAGCCGGTGTCCCACTGGCTCTGGATCTTGTAGTCGACGGCGCAGGGCACGGCCGCGACGGCGGCGCCCGAGCCGCTCGGCAGGGCCGCGAACGCCGTTCCGGAGGCTCCGGCGAGAAGCCCCAGGGCCACCAGCAGTGTTGTCTTGGTACGACTCATGAGTGCGGGTTCCTTCGGTGTTCCGTGGGATCTACGGGTTGAGGGCGCGCAGATGGTCACGCAGCCCGATGCCGTACGCGGTGGGAGTGCCGTCGTAGGCGGAGATGAGGGACGGCCCGGAGGAGCAGTCCCAGGTGTTCCAGGTCCAGCCGAGGTAGGACAGGTTGTGGTCGTCGAACCACTTCATGACCTGGTCGGTGAAGCCGTGCGAGCAGCTGTTCTCGCCGATCTCACCGGCCACCAGGGGAACTTGGGCGGCGACCGGGGCGAGGGTGGAGTTCCAGCAGCTCTCGCTCGCGCAGGAGTTGAAGTTGTAGACGTGGTACGCGGCGGCGAGATTGCCGGCCGGGTCGGTGGGCTTGTACGCGGTCCACTGACTGAGGTCGTTCGAGTACGCCAGGCCGCCGGCCATGATGACGTTCTTGGCGCCGGTGGCCCGGACGCTGTCCACGAGGTCCTGCATGCCGGCGACCTCGTAGGAGATCCCGGGGCAGGTGCCCCCGTCCCGCCAGCACGTCCAGGCGTCCGTGGCACTGGAGGCCGCCCGGTCCGGATACGGCTCGTTGAACAGGTCGAACACGGCCGCCTTGTCGTCCTTGAAGGTGCTCGCGACCGACGACCAGAACGACGGGGAGTACCGCATGTCGGGCATCGGCTTCTGGCAGGTGGCGTGCACGTCGGAGCAGCCGGCCGAGTTCCCCGTGTACTGGCCGTAGGACCAGTGCAGTTCGAGGACCGGGGTCATGCCGTGCGCCTCGACGCGGGCCACCAGCTCCTTGACGGCGGCGATGTAGTTGGCACCGCCGTACTCGGGCTTGATGTTCGAGAGGCCCAGCCAGCACTCCTCGTTGAGCGGGATGCGGACAGCGTTGGCCTTCCAGTCGGCGATCGCCTTGACGGCCGCGTCGTCGACGGGGCCGTCCCAGATGCCGTAGCCCTGCACACACATGAACTCGCCGCCGGACCGGTTGACGCCGAGCAGGCGGCGGGTGGTGCCGTCGGCGTCGACGAGCTTGTTGCCCAGGACCCGCAGCGCGGGCGGGGTACCGCCGGACGGCGGCGGGGTCGTGGGCGGCGGGGTGGTCGGCTCCGAGTCGACGTTGCAGGTCGTGCCGTTGACCTTGAACACGACCGGGGCGGTGTTGCGCCCCGACCAGGAGGCGAGGAAGCCGGCGCTGACGCTCGCACCGGTGCCGAGCGCGCCGTTCCAGCCCTCGTTGGCCGCGGTCACGGTGGTGCCGGACTGGGACCACTCGGCGTTCCAGCCCTGGCTGACCTTCTGCCCGTCGGCGAAGTCGAAGGTGAGCTTCCAACCGCTCAGCGCGGACTGGTTGTTGGTGACCTTCACCGAGCCCTGGAAGCCGCTGTCCCACTGCCCGGTGACGGCGTACTCCACCGTGCAGGCGGGCGTGGCTCCCTGGGCCGAGACCGCCGGCACGACCACGCTCCCGAGGAGCGCGACCGCGCCGGCGGCGGCTAAAAGTGCTGAACGCGGGGGGTGTCGCATGAGCGACTCCTTGCAGCTTGGCGCGCCGTGACGGACGCGTCGACTGAACGGAACCGCTCCCACTGGTGCGAGTGAAGGTAGCGCCAAGTGGGCGGTCTGCCCAGAGGAGTTGCCTGACTTTTCCTCCACCGGATCCGTCGAATCTTTTCGACTCTTCAAGCACCTTGACCGCTCCAGGGCTCGTCTCCACTATGGGAGCGCTCCCACTGGTTCAAGCCTTGACTTCTCCCGAGCCGCACGCCCGCAAGGAGGAACCAGCACATGGATCCTGGACGTAAGAGCAGAGCTGTGCGTCGGCTGTGGACGGCGGTGGCCGCCGCGTTCGCCCTGCCCCTGACGATGCTCGCCACCGGCGTGCCGGCCGCGCACGCGGCGACCGTGCAGTGCAGCGTCGACTACAAGACCAACGACTGGGGCTCGGGCTTCACCGCCGACCTCACCCTCACCAACCGCGGTACGGACGCCATCGACGGCTGGACGCTGACGTACGCCTACACGGGCAACCAGAAGCTGACCAGCGGCTGGAACGGCACCTGGTCCCAGTCCGGCCAGACGGTCACCGTGAAGAACGCCTCGTACAACGGCACCATCGCGGCGGGCGCCGCCGTCTCCACCGGCGGGCAGTTCACCTACAGCGGCGCCAACGCCGCCCCCACCTCGTTCGCCGTCAACGGCACCACCTGCGCCGGCGCCCACCAGCCGCCGGTGACCGTGCTGACCAGCCCGAGCGCGGGCGCGGTCTACTCGCAGGGCGAGGCGGTGCCCCTCGCGGCGACCGCGGCGGCGGCCGACAACGCGACCATCGGCAAGGTGGAGTTCTACGACGACACCACGCTGCTGGGCACGGACACGAGCGCGCCGTACTCGCTCTCGGCCACCAGTTTGACCGTGGGCAGTCATTCCCTGGTGGCGAAGGCGTACGACAGCCTCGGCGCGTCCGCCGCCTCCACCCCGGTCGGCATCACGGTCGCCGCCGGGCCCGCCGTGGTGGCCTCGCCGTCCCAACTGGGCCTGCAGCAAGGAAAGTCGGGCACGTTCTCGGTGAAGCTGTCGACGCAGCCGAGCGCGAACGTGACGGTGAGCACGAGCCGCACGAGCGGCAACACCGGCCTGTCCGTGACGGGTGGCTCCTCGCTGACCTTCACCCCGTCGAACTGGAACACCGCGCAGACCGTGACCGTCACGGCGGACTCCTCCGGCACCGGCAGCGCGACCTTCACCGCGTCGGCCACCGGCCACACCAAGGCGACGGTCACGGTCACGGAGCTGCCCGCGTCGAAGGCGTACGACGCCCGCTTCCTGGACCTGTACGGGAAGATCACCAACCCGTCGAACGGCTACTTCTCCCCCGAGGGCATCCCGTACCACTCGGTGGAGACGCTGATCGTCGAGGCCCCGGACCAGGGCCACGAGACCACGTCGGAGGCGTACAGCTATCTGCTCTGGCTCCAGGCGATGTACGGCAAGGTGACCGGCGACTGGTCGAAGTTCAACGGCGCGTGGGACATCATGGAGAAGTACATGATCCCCACCCACGCCGACCAGCCGACGAACTCCTTCTACAACGCCTCCAAGCCGGCCACGTACGCGCCCGAGCTGGACACCCCGAACGAGTACCCGGCGAAACTGGACTCGTCGGTGTCGGTGGGCCCGGACCCGATCGCCGGTGAGCTGAAGTCGGCCTACGGCACGGACGACGTCTACGGCATGCACTGGATCCAGGACGTGGACAACGTCTACGGCTACGGCAACGAGCCCGGCAAGTGCGAGGCCGGTCCGACGGCCACCGGGCCGTCGTACATCAACACCTTCCAGCGCGGCTCGCAGGAGTCCGTGTGGGAGACGGTCCCGCAGCCGACCTGCGACGCCTTCAAGTACGGCGGCAGGAACGGCTATCTGGACCTGTTCACCGGCGACTCCTCCTACGCCAAGCAGTGGAAGTTCACCAACGCCCCGGACGCGGACTCCCGCGCCGTGCAGGCCGCGTACTGGGCGGATGTGTGGGCGAAGGCGCAGGGCAAGGGAAGCGACGTGTCCGCGACGGTCGCCAAGGCCGCCAAGATGGGCGACTACCTGCGGTACGCGATGTACGACAAGTACTTCAAGAAGATCGGCAACTGCACGAGCCCGTCCTGCCCGGCCGGCACCGGCAAGGACGCCTCGCACTACCTGCTCTCCTGGTACTACGCCTGGGGCGGTGCCACCGACACCTCCGCCGGCTGGGCCTGGCGGATCGGCTCCAGCCATGTCCACGGCGGCTACCAGAACCCCCTCGCCGCCTACGCGCTCAGCTCTGTCGCCGATCTGAAGCCCAAGTCGGCGACGGGCGCGACGGACTGGGGCAAGTCCCTCCAGCGGCAGCTGGAGTTCTACCAGTGGCTCCAGTCGTCCGAGGGCGCCATCGCGGGCGGCGCGACCAACAGCTGGCAGGGCCGGTACGCCACCCCGCCGGCCGGCGCGTCCACCTTCTACGGCATGTACTACGACTGGCAGCCCGTCTACCACGACCCGCCGTCCAACCAGTGGTTCGGGTTCCAGGCGTGGTCGATGGAGCGGGTCGCCGAGTACTACCAGCAGACCGGGAACGCCACGGCGAAGGCGATCCTCGACAAGTGGGTGAAGTGGGCGCTGTCCAAGACCACGGTCAACCCGGACGGCACCTACCGCATCCCCTCCACCCTCCAGTGGTCGGGCCAGCCCGACACCTGGAACGCGTCGAGTCCCGGCGGCAACAGCGGACTGCACGTCACCGTCGCCGACTACACGGACGACGTCGGCGTGGCCGCCGCCTACGCCAAGACGCTGACGTACTACGCCGCCAAGTCCGGTGACGCCACCGCCAAGTCCACGGCGAAGGCCCTGCTGGACGGCATGTGGAACAACTACCAGGACAGCCTCGGCATCGCCGTCCCCGAGACCCGCACCGACTACAGCCGGTTCAACGACAGCGTGTACGTGCCGAGCGGCTGGACCGGCACCATGCCGAACGGCGACGCGATCAACTCCTCGTCCACCTTCGCCTCGCTCCGGTCCTTCTACAAGAGCGACCCGAACTGGTCGAAGATCGAGGCCTACCTCAAGGGCGGCGCCGCGCCCGTCTTCACGTACCACCGCTTCTGGGCCCAGGCGGACATCGCCCTCGCCATGGGCTCGTACGCGGAGCTCCTGGAATAGACCGGAACCTCTTCCCCGGCGGCCCCCACCCGCACTGGGGGCCGCCCCCTGTCATGAGAGGACCCCATGCGAAGAACCCGCATCCTCACCGCCGTGCTGGCCCTGGCCGCCGGCCTGCTGTCCGGCACCCCGCCCGCACTGGCCGCCTCCGCCCCGGAGGTGACCGTCGCCACGGACAGTTACGCCTGGAAGAACGCCCGGATCGACGGCGGCGGCTTCGTCCCCGGGATCGTCTTCAACCGCTCCGAGAAGAACCTGGTCTACGCACGCACCGACATCGGCGGCGCCTACCGCTGGCAGGAGCCGACGAAGACCTGGACCCCCTTGCTGGACTCGGTCGGCTGGAACGAATGGGGCCACACCGGCGTGGTGAGCCTGGCCTCCGACCCGGTCGACCCGGACAAGGTGTACGCGGCCGTCGGGACGTACACCAACGGCTGGGACCCGACGAACGGCGCGGTGCTGCGCTCCGCCGACCGGGGCGCGAGCTGGCGGAAGGCCGACCTGCCGTTCAAGCTGGGCGGCAACATGCCCGGCCGGGGCATGGGCGAGCGGCTGGCGATCGACCCGCACAGGAACAGCGTGCTGTACCTGGGCGCGCCCAGCGGCAAGGGCCTGTGGCGGTCGACGGACTCGGGGGCGACCTGGTCGCAGGTGACGAACTTCCCGAACCCCGGCACGTACCAGCAGGACCCGAGCGACACGAGCGGGTACGCGAGCGACAACCAGGGCATCGTCTGGGTCACCTTCGACGAGTCGACGGGGACGTCCGGGAGCGCGACGAAGACGATCTACGTCGGGGTCGCCGACAAGGACAACGCGGTCTACCGCTCGACGGACGCGGGCGCCACCTGGGAGCGGGGGGGGGGGGGGGGGGGGGGGGGGGGGGGGGGGGGGGGGGGAGGGGAGGGGGGGGGGGGGGGGGGGGGCCTCCCTCCCACCACACAAACCATGCCGT